>CAXMQD010000563.1:0-14089 GCA_964194965.1 uncultured Acidimicrobiia bacterium
GGGCGCAAGACCACGGGCGTCAAGACCCGGGACGAGGACGGCGAGATCGACATCACCCGGGCCGACGGCGAGGTGGTGACGATCGACAAATCCGAGATCAAGGAGATCGCCCAGGATCCGACCACCAGCGTCATGCCTGACGACCTCTCCGAGGCCATGACGGTCAAGGACTATCAGGACCTGCGCTCGTTCCTGATGCTCCAAAAGGTCGAGTGAGGGAGGCGCAGGTCATGGGCAAACTCAAGATCGGCCTCTTCTGGACCGTCATCCTCACCTTCCTGGCGATCTACGCGGCGCTCGAGTGGGGCGTGCCGGCGGTCTCGCGCGAGATTACCGGGCTGCCCTTCCCGATGCCGGTGCCGGGCACCCTGATGTTCTTTTTCATGGTGCTGATGGTCATTGGGTTGTTCCTCTTCGTCACATTTTCCGACGAAAACCTGGAAGATTTTCTGCACCCGATCCGGCGCTTCCTGCGCGGCGAGTTCGGCAGGATTCCGCGCGCCGTGGTCCTGGTCGCGATCCCGGCTGTCATCGCCTGGCAGGTCTACGAGGGCGCCGTGCCCAAGGCCGAGTTGCCGGTCTCGCTCCGCATCCAGCACCCCTCGTCCAACTTCCCGAAGAAGTTCGAGGAGCTCAAGAATCCCTTCGCCAACCCGAGCGATGCCGAGGTCGCGGAATTCATCGAGCAGGTCGAGGCCGACGAGGTCGCCTTCATCCCCCAGGTCCAAACCGACGTCGATAACTGGTGGGAGGAATTCTCCGACGAGCCCATGATCGGCTTCATCCCGACCGGGCCGGTGAAGAAGCTGCTCGCCGAGATCGAGGCCGGCGAGGTGAACGCGGAGACCGCGCGCGCCGCGCTCTTGGAGAAGCACCTTTTCGAGGGCCGCGTGCTCTACGCCATGAACTGCCGGCCCTGTCACGGCGACTCTGTGTCCGGCGACGGTCCCATGGCCGACGGCTTCAAGCTGCGGCCGATCAACTTCACCGACAACGGCACCATCGAGACCATCGTCGAGGGTTACACCTTCTGGCGCGTCGGCAACGGCGGACCGGGCCTGCCGACCGAGGCGACGCCCTGGGACTCGGCCATGCCTGAGTGGAAGCTGAATCTGACCGAAGCGGAGCGCTGGAAGATCATCCTGGCCGAATACGACCTGGCCGAGAAGACCCCGCGCATCCCGGAGGGTCACTGATGCTTGGCCAGCGCATAGCCCCGATCGTTGCAGCGCTCCTGCTGCTCGCCTTGGGCGCGAGCGCCACCCTGGCTCCCGCCGCGGCCAAGGACGCGCCGAGTGGCCCCATGCCCGAGGCGACCGAGGAGCTGATCGAGCAGGGCCAAGGCATCTATTTCCGGCGCTGCAGCTTCTGCCACGGGCTGTTGGGCGACGGCGAGGGCCCGGCCGCCGAGTTCATGGATCCGCGGCCGCGCGACTTTACCCTCGGCACCTTCAAATTCCGCACTACCGAGAGCGGCGAGCTGCCACTCGACGAGGATATGTTCCGCACCGTCAGCCGCGGCCTGCCGGGCACCGGCATGCAGGCTTTCGACAGCGACCTGATCAAGAACGGGCTGAACGAGCAGGAGCGCTGGGCGGTGATCTCCTACATCAAGACCTTCGTGCCCGAGTTCGAGGACGAGGAGTTCGACCCCTACAAGAAGGTCGTCAAGCTGCCCGCCAACATGCCGGCCTACAACGAGGACAGCATCGCCAAGGGCAAGAAGATTTTCGAGCGCGCCAAGTGCTGGGAGTGCCACGGCAAACAGGGCCGCGGCGATGGCCAGAAGGCCTTCGACCGCAAGGACGACTGGGGCTTTCCGATTCGCATCCGCAACGTCACCCACCCCTGGAAGATCAAGGCCGGTACCGAGGTCAAGGACATCTACATGCGCTTCTCCACGGGCATCAACGGCACGCCGATGCCCTCCTTCGCCAAGGCGCTGAACGAGGACGAGCGCTGGTACCTGGCCAACTACATCAAGTCGTTTCAGCACCAGTTGACCAGCCACCAGGTGCTCAAGGCCCTGCGCGTCGAGGGCGCGATTCCGCAAGCTCCGGACGATGCCGCCTGGTCGCGGGCCGAGCCCATGGACGTGCGCCTCACCGGCCAGGTGGTGGCGGCGCCGCGCTGGCAGAACCCGAGCATCGAGCTCGCGACCCTCAGGGCGATCTACAACGGCGACGACATCGCCTTCCTGATCGAATGGGACGACGCCTTCCAGGACCTGACCCACGATGAGGAGGCGGTCTTCGACACCGGTGAGATCCGCAAGATCGGGGCCTACAACTCCTACGTCGCGGCCAACGACATGATCCCCCGCGCGCTCGAAACCTACCGCGATTCCATCGCCCTGCAGTTCCCGGTCAAGCCGCCCCAGGGCACCGCCAAGCCACACTTCCTGCGTGGCAGCGCGTCCGATCCGGTGCAGCTCTGGCAGTGGATGGCGGACCGCCAAGCGGTCGAGGTGGCGCTGGCGCGCGGTTGGCGCCAGGCGCCCCGCGCCCAGTCGGAAGACCAGCAGCAGGTGAGCAGCCAGGCCGCCTGGGATCAGGGCCGCTGGCGTCTGGTCATGAAACGTCCGCTCGCGACCGAGGAGCGCAACGACGTGCAGTTCGCCGCGGGCGTGTTCATCCCGCTCGCGGTCAACGCCTGGGACGGTTCCAACGGCGAACACGGCCTGATCATGAGTGTCTCGACCTGGCACTACGTGCTGCTCGAGGCCGCGACCCCGATGAGCGTCTACCTGTTCACTGCGCTCGCCTTCCTGGTCACAGCCGCGCTCGGTTTCGGGCTGATGCGCAAGGCCGAGAAAGAGCCTGAAACGAATTAGGAGGAGAGAGAACCATGAGACCTATAGTCACATTGGCACTGACGGCGGCCTTCACGGTCGCGCTGGCCGGCGGCGCCCGGGCCGATGCCGCGGCCGGCAAGGCGGCCTTCGAGGCGAAAGCCTGCACCGCCTGCCACTACACCGACGGCCCGGCCAGGGAGAAGACCATCGACGACCAATTGGCCAAGAAGGGGCCGGAGCTGTGGTACGCCGGCAGCAAGTTCCAGAACGACTGGCTGCAGGTCTGGCTCCAAAACCCCCAACCGATCCGGCCGATGAAGTTCAACTCGCTGACCGAGGAGAACCCGGGCGACCACCCGAAGCTCGGCGGCGACGAGGCGGCCTCGGTCACCGAGTTCCTGATGAGCCTGACATCGGATGCGGTCGAGGCCGGAATGATCAAGCCCAAGAAGAACCCCAAGGGGCGGTTGATCTTCATCAAGAAGATGCCGTGCAGCGGCTGCCACCAGTATCCGGGCAAGAAAAAGAAGCTCGCCGGCGGCCGTAGCGGACCGACTCTGGTCAACGCCAAGTCCCGGCTCAATCCGGATTGGATCTACGCCTACCTGCGCGATCCCAAGGTGTTCAAGCCGGTCAAGATGATGCCGGTCTTCACCGGCCTGCTGAACGAGAAGGCCATGAAGAACGTGGCCGCCTATGTCGCCAATTTCGGCGAAACCAAGTGAGAGGGAGGCGAACGATGTTGAAACCGATGCTCTACGCGGCCGTCGCCCTCGCGCTGTCGGTGGCGGCGGCAGGTCCGGCCCAGGCGGTCGAGGTCGAGAAGGTGTTCAAGTTCTACTGCGCCCAATGCCACGGCCTCGGCGGCAAGGGCGATGGGCCCAATGTGACCAAGGACTTCCCGGTATCTCCGCGCAACTTCACCAACGCCAAGGAGATGAACAAACTAACCGACGCGGACATCAAGAACGTGATCCTCGACGGCGGACCGGCGGCCAGCAAGTCGCCCATGATGCCGCCCTGGTCCAAAACGCTGACCGAGGCCGAGGTCGACGCGTTGATCGGGCATCTGCGCGAGCTCTGCGCCTGCAAGGGCAAGGACGGCTGAACCGGAGGCGCGGTGACTAGAAAACGAAGTAGTAGAAAATCAGGCCGATCACGATGAGATTGACCAGGACGCCAATGAAAATGACGACGTCGGCGGGCGTGATCTTGCGCGGTTTCATGGTCCGCGGAAGCTACGGGACCGCGTCCGAAACGTCAATGTAAACGAAAGAGTTAGCGGCGCGAAAGGCGAACATGATGGGTGAAGGCGAAACCGATGGCGAACGCTATCCCTGGGCCGGTCCGGCGCTGTTCTCCGCGGTCGCGGTCGCGATTTTGGTGTTCTTCTGGTGGTTCCTAAGCGCCGGGTAAGGAGTGAAGCGTGAGAGGCTACGTCCTACCTTTCGTTCTCGCGTTCGTCGCCTGCGGGATTGGTTTCCTGGCGCTCGATGCCGGGATCATGAGCCTGCAAGGGCTCTCGCTCATTTTTCACGGATGAGGCGGGCGATGTCGCGGGCGATACCGACAGGATTGCGCCGAATCGGATTCGGCGCAGCCGCGTTGCTGGTTTTCGCCGCGCTCCTGATCCTCCTACCCGATATCGCTTCCGGCCCGGCCCTTGCCCAGGAGGCCACCGCCGGGGCCGCCGCTGGGGCCGGCCTGCCGGCGGGCGCTATTTTCCCACCCAAGCTGACCGAGGCCGACTACCCCACCATCGCCGGGGTCAACAGCCGGATCGTGGTCTGGCTGGCCGCCCAGTTGCACCTCTGGTTCGGCGCCTTCGTGCTGGCCGTGCCGATTTTCGTCTTGATCATCGAAGCACTCGGCATGGCGACCCGCGACCAGCGCTACGACCGAATGGCCTATGAGTTCATCAAGGTCAGCATCACGGCCTATTCGCTGACCGCGATCCTGGGCGGCTTGCTGACCATCTCGCTGGTCATTTTCTATCCGGACCTGTTCCAGTACATGGCCGGCATCTTCAAGGAGACGATGTTCTATTACGCGCTCCTGTTCTTCGCCGAGAGCGCCTGCCTCTACATCTACTACTACGCCTGGCACTGGCTACAGGGTGGGTTCCGCAAGTGGGTCCACCTGACGGTCGGACTGCTGCTCAACGCGGTCGGCACCCTGCTCATGTTCCTGGCCAATGCCTGGCTGACCTTCATGATGAGCCCGGCGGGGCTCGACGCGGGCGGGGTCTATACCGGCGATGCCTGGGGCGCGGTGCACAATTTCCTGTGGAACCCGATCAACCTGCACCGGATGATCGCCAACGTCGCCTACGGCGGCTCCATCGTCGGCGCCTACGCCGCCTATAAGTTCTTGTCTGCCCGTAGCGCGGCGGATCGGGCGCATTACGACTGGATGGGCTACACCGCCAATTTCATCGCCATCTGCGCGCTGCTGCCGCTGCCTTTCGCCGGCTACTATCTGGCGGCCGAGATTTACGCCTACAGCCAGCAGATGGGCATCACGCTGATGGGCGGCATCTTCGCCTGGCTGTTCATCATCCAGGCGGTACTGATCGGCACCCTGTTCCTCTCGGCCAACTACTACCTGTGGTGCGGCATGGGGCGCAGCGACGGCGCGGCGCGCTACAACAAGTACGTCAAGTATCTGGCGTTCGTGATCGTCGGCGCGTTCCTGGTCTGGTTCACGCCGCATACCCTGGTGCTCAGTAACGAGGAGCTCAAGGCGCTCGGCGGGCCCTACCACAAGTACCTGGGTCCTTTGGGAATCATGCCCGCCAAGAACACCGCGGTGAACGTCATGATCCTGTTCACCCTGGTCAGCTTCATCATCTACCGCAGGTCCAACAAGCAGGCGACGGTGTCCTGGATAAAGGCCGGCAACGCCGCCCAGGTGGCGCTGTTCTCGGCCGGTATCCTCAATCTGCTGTTCCTGGGCGTCTATCACGGCTACTTCACCAACACGGTCTACAAGGTCGCCTCCTCGATCCCTCAGGTCGCGACCACGCTGATCATCATCGCCGCCAGCCTGACCATCGACCGCTTCATGTACCGCGGTGCGACCGACGTAGGTCCCTTGCACTGGGGCCGGGTGCCCGAGCGCGCGCAATACGCCCTGTTCCTGCTCGCCGTCGCCTTCACCTGGCTGATGGGCCTGATGGGCTACATCCGTTCCGGCATCCGCCAGCACTGGCATGTGGTCGGCGTCGTCCGCGACAACTCGGCGGACGCCTTTACGCCCACGCTCGGCTACGCGGCCAACGTGGTCTCGCTCGGTACCATCCTGTTCATGGCCCTGGTGATCTTCGTGTTCTGGCTCAGCGAGGTCAGCTCCAAGAAGACCGAGCTCGCGGGATACTGGAAGGAACAGCGGGCATGAGGACCTTCCTGAGCATGGTGGTTTTCAGCCTGCTGGTGATCGGCCTCTTCGCCGGTTATTCGAGCTACGGCATCCCGCAGATCGAGCCGGCGCTGCCGCCGGTCGAAGAAAAGCTGGATTTGGGCACCATGACCATGGCGCAGTTCGTGGCGCTCGGGAACCGCGTCTATGAGGGCAAAGGCACCTGTACGCTGTGCCACAACCCAGTCGGCGGCCGTGCGCCGCTAATCGACGAGACCGTGGCCGTGGTGGAGGAGCGCCTGGCCGACGCGCGCTACCAGGGCTCCGCCAGCGACGTCGAAAGCTATCTCTACGAGTCCATGGCCGAGCCTTCGGCTTACGTGGTGGCCGGCTTCGGCAAGGCCGGGACCGGTGATACCGTAAGCCCCATGCCCAACGTCTTGACCGGGAGCATCGCCCTCAGCGAGGTCGAGGTGCGGGCGGTGATCGCCTACCTCCAGGACCTGGGCGGCGTCGAGGTCACGGTCGAGATCCCGACCGAGGCCGTGGAGGAAGAGGCGGCGGGCGTCGAGGGCGAGCCACGGCCGCCGTTCGCCGCGCCCGAGGATGCCATCGCCGAATTCGCCTGCGGCGCCTGCCACAAAGTCGCCGGCGAGGAGGGCGAGTTGGGACCGGATCTGACCCGGATCGGCGCGTTGCGGGACAAGGACTACTTGCGCCGCGCCATCCTCGATCCCGACGCCGAAATCACCGAGGGCTTCGAGCCCGAGACGATGCCCGCGGACTACGGCGAGCAGCTCTATGCCGTCGAGCTCGAAATGCTGGTCGATTACCTGGCGGGACTGAAATGAACGACAAATCCAGGTTCCGCATTCCCAGGTTGCTTCAGGCCGTGCTCACGGTGGCGTTCTTCTACGCCGCCTTCGTGATCCTGTTCGACGTGATCCTCGACCACCTGATCCCGGCCAGCCTGTTGAGCATGTACATGTTCTTTATCGTGGCCGGCGTATTTATGGTTTTCACCTTCACCGAGGACAGCGCGCGCGAGCTGGTGGCGCCGATCAAGGCGCTGGTCGAGGACCCATCCAAGAAGTTGGTTCGTAACGCCGTCTTCGCACTGCTGCCGCTCGCCGCCGGCTACTTCGCCTACAGCCAGATGCTGCCCGGTTTCGAGGCCCCGGTCGAGTTGCGCTCGATCCATCCGGCGCCGCCCTCGACCGCCAAGATCTACGGCAAGCGCTACGACCTGCTGGCGCTGGAGAATCCGTTCCGCAAGCTGGAGGCCGAGGATGCGGTGGCGTTCGGCGAACTGGTCGCCGAGGGCGCCGATATCTACATCGCTAACTGCCAGTACTGTCACGGCGACAAGCTGGACGGCAAGGGACCCTATGCGGTGGGGCTCAACCCGGTGCCGCTGAGCTTCCAGGACATCGGTACCATCGCCCAGCTCCAGGAATCCTACCTGTTTTGGCGCATCACCACCGGCGGGCCGGGCCTGCCCAAAGAGGGCGCGCCGTGGATTTCCTCGATGCCTATCTGGGAGAACTTCCTGAGCGAGGAGGAAATCTGGAAGGTAATCCTGTTCCTCTACGACTATACCGGCCACCGACCGCGGGCCTGGGAGCACTGATGATGGGCATACGCGGCATCATGGCTCTGTTCCTAGCCCTGGCGATCCTGGTGCTGCCTGGCGCGCAGGTCCTGGCGCAAGAAGTCGATGCGGAGCGCGGCGAGGAGATCTACGTGAAACGTTGTATCGGTTGTCACGGCGAGGAGGGCGACGGCGAGGGCGCGGCGGAAGACCGGCTCAACCCGCCGCCGCGCGACTTCTCGCTCGGCCTCTACAAAATCAAGACCACCGCCTTCGACGACGACATCCCCAACGACAGCGACCTGCTGCGCATGATCCGGGACGGCATGCCCGGGACCGCCATGCCGGGCTGGTCCGACGTGCTGTCCGAGCAGGACATCTCGGACCTGGTTGCCTACATCAAGACCTTCGCCGGCTTCGAGGAGGAGGAAGCAAACATTCAGATTGACTACGGCAGCCAGATCGCCTCCTCCGAGGACAGTATCGCCAAGGGTAGGCTGCTGTTCGAGGACCGCTGCGCCGAGTGTCACGGCAAGTCGGGCAAGGGGGCCGCCACCAAGAGGCTCAAGGACGATAACGGCGCACGTACCTGGCCGCGCAATCTCACCAAGCCCTGGACCTTCCGCGCCAGCAACAACCCCAAGGACATCTTCACTCGCGCCACCGTGGGCATCCCGGGCACCCAGATGCCCTCCTTCGCCGATCCCAGGAGCAAGAAGATACTGTCCATCGAGGAGCGCTGGCACGTCGCCAACTACGTCGCCTCGCTGGCCAGGACTGCGGAGGTGGTGCGGCCGGAGAATACCGTAATCAAGGCCGCCAAGATCGAGGGTGCGGCTCCCGAGGCGCCGGACGACCCGCGCTGGGACGCGGTCGCCCCGGTGAGCTTTTTCCTGGTGCCCCAGATCCTCGCCAAGGAGCGCCTGTTCACCCCGTCCAACGACACCATCACCCTGCGGGCGCTGTACAGCGAGGAGGCGCTCGCCCTGCTGATTGAATGGGACGACCGCACCAACAGCCGCCCCGGCGACCCGGACGCGGAGGCGATCGCCGATCCCGGTATCGCCGAGGACGGAGTCGCGGTGCAGTTTCCGGTGGCCATTCCCGACGGCATGGAGAAGCCCTACTTCGGCATGGGTGACGCCGCCAATCCGGTCAACATCTGGCATTGGACGGGTGGCACCACCGAACAGCCGGAGAGCGTCGCCCTGATGAATGCCCACGGCTCCGGCGAGATCGAGCGGCGCGATGTGGCGGCGGGCGGGCTCCGTGCCAAGGGACTGTACCGCGACGGGACCTGGCGGGTGGTTATGGTTCGGCCGCTCGCAACCGACGACCCAGAAGCCGATATCCAGTTCGTCGAGGGCCGCTTCACGCCGGTCGCCTTTGCCGCCTGGGACGGTTCGAACAGCGAGGCCGGCTCCCGGCACACAATGACCACCTGGTACTGGCTTCTGATCGAACCCGCAGCCACCGCCCGGCCCTACCTGGCCGGTTTGGTTGCGTTCTTCCTGCTTCTGGGCGGCGAGTTCTGGTGGCTGCGCAGCGCGACCCGCAGGCGCCGCGATGGGCCCACCAGCATGAAGGAGGCGGGCGATGTCGGATAACCGGGCCCTGCCGGAAGACGCGCCGCGCAAGGGCGCGGCGATCAAGCTGTTCGGCGTCGCCTTCATCTTCGTCGGCGTGCTGGACTCCATGCTGTCCTGGCGCGGCGGCTTCCAGGTGGACGGGGTCTACGCCTTGATGATCGCCTTCGGTTTCTTCCTCGTCGCCCTGGGCGCGATTCGAGGCGGGCGAGCAGTCAAATGGCATTGACCTAAGTCAACGCCCGACAACCCCGTCGGCCCCTAAAATAGGCCGATTGGTGGGGCGAACCAGTGGCGGTCCGGCCTGGAACCCGCGGAAATGGCGGGAACGGGATAGGGCGCCCAATGGCCCTGATGCAAGGGAAAGAGGAGAGATTTCATGTCCCCTTCCGGAATGCCGGAGCGAATGGCCACAACAGCAAGTGAGCCCGCGGATCAGGGCCCGGGAACCGCGCCCGTCTCGCTGGCCCACATCCTGGTGGCGCTCGACGCCTCGGACCATGCCAATCGCGCGCTCGAAGAAGCGGCGCGCCTGGCCGGCTCGGCCGACGGCACGGTCACCGGGGTCCATGCCTATGCCGCCAAGCTGCACGACAATCGCTTCCGCCAAATGGAGGGTGGCCTGCCCGAGCGCTACCGCAAGGAGCAGGAAATGGAGCATCAGCGCGACGTGCACGACTCCCTGATCACCCGCGGGCTCGGGATCATCAGCGACAGCTATCACGACAGCGCCGCACCGCTCTGTGAGGACGCGGGCGTGACCTACCGGCGGCTCAGCCCGGAGGGCAAGAACTACCGCCGCATTGTCGAAGCGACCGCTACCGGGAACTATGATGTACTAGCGCTTGGCGCGCTCGGCCTGGGTGCGGTACCGGGTGCCTTGGTCGGCACGGTCTGCGAGCGGGTGGTGCGGCGTGCACCAATCGACGTGCTGGTTGTGCGCGGCCCGGACAAGGCGCTGGGCGATGGCCCGCTGGTGGTTGGCCTCGATGGCTCGGCGCGTTCCTTCGGCGCGTTCAAGACCGCGCTCGACCTGGGCCGCCGGCTCGGCGCGCCGGTGCACGCGGTCGCCGCGTACGACCCTTACTTCCACTACGTCGCCTTCAACAAGATTGCCGATGTCCTGAGCGAGGAGGCCGGCCAGACCTTCCGCTTCAAGGAGCAGGAGGAGCTGCACGAAGAGATCATCGATGCCGGCATCGCCAAGATTTACCAGTCGCATCTGGAGGTAGCGCGTTCGGTCGCCGAGGCCGAGGGTGTCGAGATCGTCTGCGAGCTGCTCGACGGCAAGCCCTATCAGGCGATCGCGCGATACCTCGAGAAGGTCGGCGCCAGCCTGCTGCTGGTCGGCAAGACCGGCATCCATGCCGATCCTGACCTGGACATCGGCGGCAACGCCGAAAACCTGCTGCGCATGGCGCCCTGCCACGTCTGGTTCGGCTTGGCGACCTTCACGCCGCCGCTGGAATCGGTGGCACGCGAGACCATCGCCTGGACCGAGGAAGCCGAAGCCAAAATGGAGCGCGTGCCGGAATCCGCACGTGCCATGGTGCGCCTGGCGATTCTGCGCCTGGCCCAGGAGAGCGGCCACACGGTCATCACCTCGGCCTTGATTGAGGAAGCGACCGCCCGCTTCTGCCCCGACAGGGGCGGGACCATGAAAGTCGAAAAGGCAATGAACTGGTCCGGGGCGGCGGCGCGCCTGCTCGAGAGAGTCGGCGACCCCTCGGTCAACACCTCGATCCGCCTGCGCGCGGAAAAACGCGCCCGGCGTGCCCAGTCCACCGAGGTCCTGACCGAACATGTGCGGCCCTTCCTGGAAGACGAGTCCGGGCCTGCGCCGGTGTGGGCGGCAGCCGCACTAGCGCGCCTCGCCCGGGTGCCCGACATGGTGCGCAACCCGGTGCGCCGGCGCATCGAGGCCCACGCGCGCGAAGCCAGCGCCGCCGAGATCACCGTCGAGATCGTCGAGGCCGGCATCGCCGAATCGCGCAGCGCGATGGAAGGCTCCATGCGCGACGGCGGCCACCGGACCAGCGGCCACTGAGGGAGGGAGCCAAGGCATGACGCCGTTGGCCGAACCGCCGTTTCTGGTCGCGCTCAACTTGACGCGGCGCTGCAACCTGTCCTGTGCGCACTGCTATCTGGACGCAGGAGTGCGGCGCGACGGCGTGCCCGACGAAATGAAGACCGAGGAGGTCACCGATCTGCTCGACCAGATCGCCGCGCTCAGCGACGAGACCATGGTCGTGCTGACCGGGGGCGAGCCGCTGCTGCGGCCCGACTTCCTCGATCTCGCGGGCCACGCCGCCGATTTGGGCCTCATGGTGGTGGTCGGCACCAACGGCATGTTGCTGAGCGAGGCTCGCGTCGCCGCGCTGCAACGGGCCGGGGTGCAGGCGGTCGGCATCAGCCTCGATTCACTGGACCCCGCCTACCACGACGGCTTTCGCGGCTGGGACGGCGCCTGGACGCGGACCATGGAGGGCATCGATGCCTGCCGCCGCGCCGGGCTGATGTTCCAACTCCATTTCTCCGTGACTGACGACAACGCGGGCGAGTTGGACGACATGATATCCTTCGCCCGTGAGGCGGGCGCCGCCGTGCTCAACGTCTTTTTCCTGGTCTGCACCGGGCGCGGTGAAAAAGTCACCAACGTCTCCCGCGACACCTACGAGCGGGTGCTGGCACGCCTGGCCGAGGCCGCCCGCGAAGAGTCCGAACTCCTGATCCGCGCCCGTTGCGCGCCGCACTTCAAGCGCATGGCGCTGGAGATGGATCCGCCGCTGCCGGTCACCTTGGCACAAGGGTACGAGGCTGGCGGTTGCCTGGCCGGTACGCGCTACTGCCGGATCACCCCCGAGGGGGAGCTCACGCCCTGTCCCTATATGGAGCTTTCGGTAGGCTCGCTGCGCGAGTCCGGCTTCGCCGAGCTGTGGCGTGACGCGCCGATTTTCGCCGAGCTCCGCGCGCCCAAGCTCGAAGGCCGCTGCGGCGCTTGCGAGTACGCCAAGCTGTGCGGCGGGTGCCGGGCGCGGCCGCTGGCGCGCGACGGCAATATCATGGGCGAGGACTTTCTGTGCGGCTATCAGCCGGGCGGCGGCGCGACCATCGAGCCCCTGCTCGCGCCGACGGGAAGTATCGCCTGGAGCGTGGATGCGGAGCTACGACTGGAACGGGTGCCTTCTTTTGTGCGCCGCTTCGTGCGGCGCCGGGCCGAGGACCACGCGCGCGAGATCGGCGCCCAGGAAGTCACCGCCGAACAAATGGAAACCCTTGCCCGGCGACGCTTCGGCGACAAGGGGCCGCCGGGCGTGAAGCCGCCGGGCGGGTTCGGCGGCCAGCGCGGCGGGCAAGAGCCATGAGCGTCGATGTCGCGGTCATCGGCGCCGGGGTCTCGGGCCTCGCAACCGCACACCAATTGCGGCGCCAAGGCCACCGAGTCGTGGTGCTCGAGCGCCAGGTGCGCGCAGGCGGCAACGCGGTTTCCGAGCGCATCGACGGCTTCCTGATGGAGCACGGCCCCAGCTCGGTCAACACTGCGTCCCGCGCCGCGGCCGAGCTTTCCGACTCGTTGGGTCTCGATCCCTTGCGTTGCGGCCTGGGGCCCGGGGTGCGCTACCGTTACTTGACCGGCACGGACGGCCTGCACCGCATCTCGACCCATCCGCTAGGTTTTCTGTTGTCGAACTACCTGTCCCCCGGGGCGCGCCTGAGGGTCCTGGCGGAGCCGGCGATCCCGCGCGGAGATGCCGCGACCGAGGAGAGCGTGGCCGGGTTCTGGTCGCGGCGCTTCGGGGCCGAGTTCGCGGAGCGGGTCATCGACCCCTTGACCGGGGGCCTGTTCGCCGGGCGCGCGCAGGAGCTCTCGATGTCGGCGGTGTTCCCGAAGTTGACGGAGATGGAGCAGCGTCACGGCTCGATCGTCATGGGGATTCTGAAAAGCCGGCGCACCGGCGCCAAGATGCCTGGCCGGCGGCTCTATTCCTGGCGCGACGGCATCGCGACCCTGCCCCGGGCCTTGGCCCAAGATATGGGGACTGCACTCAGGACCGGTGTCGCGGTGCGTCGGATCCGCGCGGTCCCGGGCGGTTTTCGGATCGAAACCGGCGCTACCGGCAACCTGGTCGCGCGCGCTGTCGTGATCGCGACCCAGCCCCACGTCGCCGCCGGGCTGCTCGAGAACCTGGACGCCCCTGCCGCCGAAGCGGCGGGCGCCATCGCCGCGCCACCGCTCGCCGTGGTGTTCCTCGGCTACCGGCGCGGTCAGGTGGACCATCCGCTCGACGGGCTCGGCTACCTGACGCGCGCGCGCGCGCGGCGGGCGCTCAGCGGGTCGCTGTTCTGCTCAACCATGTTCCCGGGCCGGGCGCCGGAGGGCCACGTCGCGCTGGTCGGCTATATCGGCGGCGCACGGGCGCCGGCGGCGGCGTTGGCCGCGCCCGGCGATCTGATTGCGGCGGCCCGGTTGGAGTTCCGCGATCTCCTGGGCGCGGCAGGCGATCCGGTTCTGACCCGGGTGCGGCAATGGCCACGAGGCCTGCCCCAATACAATCTCGGCCACGGCGACCGCGTTGCGGCACTCGGTGGGCTCGAAGGGCGCCGGCCGGGCTTGTTCGTCACCGGCAACTATCTGGCCGGCTCGGCCGTCGGCAGCTGTGTTGCAACGGCGGTCGACGTTGCGGCGCGCGTCCATGCGCACCTGACCGCCGTACCGGCCGTCATCAAGGACGACGTCTTAGAGGCCAGATCAATTTAGGG
>CAXMQD010000564.1:0-4419 GCA_964194965.1 uncultured Acidimicrobiia bacterium
AATATCCATGCTTGTGTTCAAGTAGCCCAGTCCGGCCCGAACCGAATCGTTGGTCGGCTCCAGCTTCGAATAGACCTCGTCGGTCAAGAATCCGGCTGATTCGTGATCGTCGATCTGAACGACGCCCGCACAAGCGCCCAATGACATGAGGCTCGCCGCCACAAGGGCGGTTCCGAGTTTCGATAGTGTCATTGTTATCTCTCCTAAAAATGTTGTGGAACTTTCGCGAACGGCTAACGATTGGCACGCTCCTTCATGGGTTTTCCTTTTTTCTTCGTTCGATCTTCACGCTGTATTCCTTGGACGATGAGGCGATGGCAAATGGCCGAGAGAGATAACGAAGTCGCATCGGCCAATCGTTTCAGGTTCGCTTTTTCCTGTCCGGTCACGAAGGTCACAATCCGCTCGCTGCGCGCGATTTCTCGTGGCAAGGGCGGGCGGCCTTGGGTTTGACCCACACCGGAAGAGGGCCTGTGCCCCATGGCTTTCTTCGAACTATCGGGCTTCTCTTGCATCTTGAACCCTTGGGATCTTAAGATTACCGGCAAACTATGGGGTTTTCGATTTGGACCGCATCAAAAATTCGCCACGCACCATTGCTGGGAGTGACCGAGCGGGAATCACCGGACCGCCAGTACATGAGCTAATTCTTCACGATCCGAACGACATCAACCGTCAATCAGAGTGGGACATCGATTTCCGGCAAATCGAATCCGGCCCGATGAAAACGCGGGTCGTACTTCGGCCCAGCCGGAACGTCACTTTGCTCGAGATCCACATGGACCGAGCTGTCCATCAGCGAGGATGCTCGCCAATCGATGCCGTGACCCTTGGGCTCGTGGATTCGCCGACCCTTCGTTCGTGGCATGGGACTGAGTTCGAAGCCCCTGGGCTTCTGAATTTCGGGTCGGGATCAGAGTATGAGAGCGTGAGTATCTCCGACTTTGTCGGCCTGACCGTCAGCATCTCCGAGCCGTTTCTGGTGCAGGTATCTGAAAAGCTGGGGCTGTCTCTTCCGGACAATTCCCTGCGAAAGACGACGCTGCCTGTATGTCAAAGATCGGCAGCCATTGGCCAGCTCACGGCAGCCGGCCGATCTCTGCTTTACCGGCGCGACGCGCGGTTCGGCGAATTGGAACAGGATGACTTCGTTGCGGGGCTCATTTCCGCCGCGTCCGGCGCCGAAAAGTTCGACGACCGGAGCGACCTGTCCGTGCGGGCGCGGGCAGTAAGGCTTGCGCTCGATTGCATGAAGGATCGTTTAGGAGAAAATGTCCCTATCAGCGAGATCTGTGCCAGCACCGGAGTGTCTTGGCGTACGCTCGATCGGGGATTCCGGGAACAGTTTGGCATTGGCCCTAAAGCCTATCTCAATCGCTTTCGCCTCGGCCGGGTCCGGGCGGCTTTGTTGCGCAAGCGATCGGATACAAGTGTGGTGGACGCCGCGAACGAGTGGGGCTTTTGGCACATGGGGCAGTTTGCCAGGGACTATCAAAAAATGTATGGCGAGTTGCCTTCGGCAACAGCGAAGGCGAACGGCCGATAGCTCGTAAAACGCTCTATTTGGATTTTGTCCGTCTTGTTTGGGTCCGCGCTGGGTAAATTCGCCGGACGCCCATTGTGCGACCACTGTCGGCGATCGGGAGGTGCCATCTGGACAATTCCGGCTGAATTGACAACCATCACGCGACGTGGCTTCGTCGGTGGCATCCCCGCCGCAAAGGCATCGCGCCGGAGATTTTCCGGTGCCCGCCTCCAGGCTTCTAAGGATTAAGGTCATGAGCACCAAAAGAGTCCAAAAAAGAGCGCCCCTCTCTCGCGGCGACCGGGCTCCCAACTTCTTCCTGCCGGACCACCTCCAGGCGATCATCAGCCTGTACGACAAGGTCAGAGGCGGCCCCATCGTGTTGTTTTTCTATCGGGAACAGCCTGACGAACCCGACCGCGAGGAGCGGCAACGGTTCGTTGCGCTGGCGCCGGAATTCCACGAATCGGGCGCGCATCTCTTTGCGATCGGCGGTGGGCCGGTCGCCGCGATCGCGGCGCTGGCGCAACACCACGAGCCGGGACCGATGTTCGCGGTCGCCGACCCAGAACACAAGGCGGCCGCGTCCTATGGCGTCGACGGGAAGTGCGCGGCCTTTCTATTGGATCCGAATCAGCGGGTCTTGCAGTACCTGGAGCCGGGAGACACGCCGATCGCGGACCGGGCCCTAGACGCGGTTCGGCGGCTGCCGAGTTCCACGCCGACCCATCCCGCCATGCATCCGCCGGTGCTGCTCATTCCCGGAGTTTTCGACGCCGATTTCTGCCGCTATCTGATCGCCCAGTTTTGGGCCCGCGGTAACAGCGAAAGCAGCGTGTTCCGCGTCGACAAGGGTAAAGTCGAGCACGTACCGAACCACGCCGATAAGCGGCGGCGGGACCATTACGTTACGGACGACGACCTGCACAAGAAAATCGGCGGCATTATGAGTCGCCGCGTCATCCCCGAGATTCGCCGCGCCTTTCAGTTCCAGATAACCAGGATCGAGCAATTCAAGATCGTGTGCTACGACCCCGAACCGGGAGGTTACTTTCGCCCGCATCGGGACAACACCTCGCCGCCAACCGTGCACCGGCGCTTTGCCATGACCCTGAACTTGAACGCGGAAAACTATGAGGGCGGGGAGTTGTGTTTTCCCGAATACGGCGGCGCCAGATACCGTCCAGCGACGGGCGACGCCATCGTTTTCTCGTGCAATCTGTTGCACGAGGCCACCGACGTGATCGGCGGCAAGCGCTATGTCCTCCTGTCATTCCTCTTCGATGAGGCAGGACAAAAGCAGCGCGAGACCTTCCACCGCGAGATGCAAAAACGGGAAGCGCAGAAATCTCCCTGATGGAACGGCATTGGGACGTCGCCGCCCGTTCGCTCGGGGTGCCGCCGGATCCGGGCGCATATAACCGGGAACAGCGCCAACGCCCAAGGACAGATTCCGGAAAAAACCTTCAGAAACCGACGGCTTTTGCTGTTTCTCGCCGTCCCCGCCGGTGATAGTCTGTTGCCAGGGCGATCTCCACCTTAGCGAGTTGGGTTGGCACCGGAGCGCCGACGAGGAGTGGCTGACGTAGGCGTCAACTGCATCGTCGATTGTGCCGTCGGATCAGGGCAGAGTCTGCAGCGAGGAGGTGGATCTGATGTTGAAAAAGCTTTTGACGGCGTTTGCCGTCGCGATTGCCGTCACCGCTTCTGGCAACATGGCCTTGGCCCAGAGTGACGAAGAAAAAGCGCAAGCCTGCGATCGGGATACTATGGTCCAATCCGCGACCCTGAAATTTAATCTGAAAACGATCGCTTTCCTGGTGGGCGTGCCTTGGGGGGAAGGTGTCCTAACCTTGAATGACGGATTTCAGCTCACCTTCGACGTTTCCGGCGCGAAACTCCTGGAGACCGGCATTGCCAATGCAAATTTCGAGGGCGAAGTCTACAACCTCAATGATATCGAGGATTTCGAAGGCACTTATTGGGGTGCCTCGACCAAAGCTTACGTTGGTCAAGGGCAAGGGCGAGTTGCAGACCAACAATTCGAACTGCGTCTTTATCCGGGCCCGGCCCACAGGTGGCGGTCTCCAACTGTCGGCACCGGCGCCAGAAGGCCTTGCGATAAAGTTCGAGAGGTAGCGACCACGGCCTCGGTTAGGAAAAGCGCCTCTAGCGGGACAAAATCAGGGGAGATCTGATGATGCGCTTCATCAAGTTGCTTGCCGTTACGGCCGTGCTCTCGCTCGTCCTCGGGGCCCGGGTCCATGCGCAGGATCTTGTGGTCTATCCGGCTCAAGGCCAAAGCTCGGAGCAGCAGCAAAAAGACGAATTCGAGTGCTATAAGTGGGCCAAGCAGCAAAGCGGTTTCGACCCCATGGTCACGCCGCAGGCAACGACGCCGCCCCCGCAACAGCAGGGCCGGCAATCCACGGTGGTGGGCGGCGCGGCGCGCGGCGGCGCCATTGGCGTTGTTGGCGGCGCGATCGCGGGAGATGCCGGCAAGGGCGCGGCCATCGGGGCGGCCGGCGGTGCCCTCTTCGGTGGCATGCGCCGCAACCGGCAGAGGCAAGACCAGGCCCAGGCCCAGCGGCAGTGGGAGCAGCAGCAGGCTGCGCAGTACCAAAACAATCGGAACAACTACAACCGCGCCCTCGCGGTCTGTCTCGAGGGCCGCGGATACTCGGTTAGGTAGGAAGGGAAAACATGATGGGATGCGCGCGCTTGTTCACGCTTGCGATCGGCTTGGCCGCGATCGCCGTTTCCGCCGAGGCGGCGGCACTCGAGGCGCGGGCCCCCTTCATCTGCTCGTCAAACGAGGTATTCGAATGCGGCAGGGTGGTCGGCTGCGAGCGGACCGCTCCCGACGACATCGGCGCGCCGGCTTTTCTCTTGGT
>CAXMQD010000565.1:0-7079 GCA_964194965.1 uncultured Acidimicrobiia bacterium
GTTCCTTCCCTAGTACCCCTTGTCCAGGTCGACCACGTGGCGGAGCGGCTGGCCGGCCTCGAAGCGGCGGATGTTGTCGATCACGAACTCGCAGGCGCCGCGCGCGATGGTCATGGAAGCGACGTGGGGGACGACCACCACCCGCGGGTGATCCCAGAACGGCGAATCCGCGGGCAGCGGCTCCTCGCGGAACACGTCCAGGGTGGCGCCGTCGAGATGCCCGGAATCGAGTGCCGCCAGCAGGTCCTCCTCGACCACCTGCGGGCCGCGGCCGACGCTGATCAGCGCGGCGCCCTTGGGCAGCGCCGCGAAGGCGTGGGCGTCGAGAATATCGGTCGTCTCCGGCGTCAGCGGCAACAGGCAGACCAGGATATCGCTGCGGTTGAGGAACGGCAGGAAACCATCCGCGCCGTGGAAGCTCGTAACCCCGGGCAGGTTCTTGGGACTGCCGCTCCAGCCGGCGACATCGAAGCGCAGGCCCACCAGCGCCTCGGCCGCGTCGCCGCCGAGCACGCCCAGGCCCATGATTCCGACCCGCCGCTCCCAGGCCGGCACCTGGTCGATCTCGCGCCACTGGTGCGCGCGCGCCTGGGCGGCGTAGTCGAGCATGAAGCGGTGATGGTAGAGCACGGACATGATCACGAACTCGGTCATGCCCGCGGTCAAGCCCGGTTCGACCATGCGCACGACGGGCACGTCCCGGGGCAACTCCGGATCGGAGGCCAAGTGATCGATGCCGGCACCGAGCGAGAAGATCGCCTTGAGATTCGGATAGGTCTTGAGCTCGCCCTGGGGCGGCTTCCACACCAGCGCGTATTCGATGTCGTTGGGATCGCCGATCTCGGGCCATTCGCGCAGATCGAGCCCGGGCTCGAGTTCCAGCAACACCCGCCGCCAAGAATCGCCGCGGTCGATATCGGACTTGAAAAGAAGAGCCATGGTGCCTCTTTGGTAACGTATTCTCTGTCACCCTCGAGCTTGATCCGAGGGTCCAGTCTATTTGGCGCGATCTCTATGGGTCATTATCAACGAGATTTGGTATTACATCCGCACCACGTCGCCTTCGACGGCTTCGAGGTCGAAGGCGGCTTTCATGAGCGCTTGTGTGTAGGGCTCTTCGGGGGCCTCGAAGATCTGCTGAGCGGGCCCGTGCTCGACCACCTTGCCGTCGCGCATGACGATGACTTCGTCGGCGAGCGTGCGCACGACCTTGAGGTCGTGGCTGATGAACAGGTAGGCGAGGTTGTTGCGGTCTTGGAGTTCGCGCAGCAGGTCGACGATTTGGGCCTGGACCGACATGTCGAGCGCCGAGGTCGGCTCGTCGAGCACCAGGAATTTGGGCTTGAGCACCATGGCGCGGGCGATGGCGACGCGTTGGCGCTGCCCGCCGGAGAATTCGTGCGGATAGCGGTGCCGGCTTTCGGGGTCGAGGCCGACCTCTTCGAGCGCGGCCACGATCAGTGCCTCGCGTTCCTCGCGGGTGCCGCCCAGGTCGTGAACCTTGAGCCCCTCCTCGACGATCTGGCCGATCGAGAGCCGCGGGCTGAGCGAGCCGTAGGGGTCCTGGAACACGACCTGCATTTCGCGCCGCAGGGGGCGCAACTGCTGGGCGCCCAGGCCGTGGATGGCGGTGCCCTGGTAACGGATCTCGCCGACGCTGGAAATCAGCCGCAGCAGCGCGAGACCCAGAGTAGTCTTGCCCGAGCCGCTTTCGCCGACCACGCCCACGGTGTGGCCCTCGCGCACGTCGAGCGAGATACCGTCGACCGCGCGCACATAATCGACCGTGCGTTTGAGCAAGCCCTTCCGGATCGGGAAGTGGACTTTGATCTCGGTGCCGGCCATGACGATGGGCGCGTCCGGCGGTGCCTTGATCGGGTCGCCCTTGGGCTGGGCGGCGAGCAAGCGCTGGGTGTATTCATGCTGCGGGTTCTCGAAGATGTCCTCGGTCGGCGCCTGCTCGACGATCTCGCCCTGGGTCATGACCGCGACCGTATCGGCCATCTTGCGGACGATGCCGAGGTCGTGGGTGATCAGCAGGAGCGCCATGCCGAACTCGGCCTGCAGCTCCTTGAGCAATTTCAGGATCTGGGCTTGGATGGTGACGTCGAGGGCGGTGGTCGGTTCGTCGGCGATCAGCAGGTCCGGCTCGTTCGCCAGCGCCATGGCGATCATGACCCGCTGGCGTTGGCCGCCCGAAAGTTCGTGGGGATAGGCGCCCAGGCGCTTGGCGCCGTCGGGGATGCCGACCACCTCCAAGAGTTCGAGCGTGCGCGCGCGCGCCGCCTCCCGGCCCAGCCCCTTGTGCAGAATCAGCATCTCGTTGATCTGCTTCTCCACCGTGTGCAGCGGGTTGAGCGAGGTCATGGGTTCCTGGAAAATCATCGAGATCTCGTCGCCGCGCACGTCCCGCAACAGCGCCTTGGAGGCGCCGATCAACTCCTGGCCCTTGAACTGGATCGAGCCGCTCGGATGCTGCGCCAGCGGATAGGGCAGGAGCTGCACGATCGAGAGTGCGGACACCGATTTGCCCGAGCCGCTCTCGCCGACCAGCGCCAGCGTGTCGCCCTTGGCGATGTCGAAGGAGACGTTCCTGACCGCCTCGACCGGGCCGGTCGGCAGCATGAAGCGCGTCGAGAGGTCGCGCACGCGGAGCAGGGGTTCGGCCATCACTCGGCGCCCTCGGCTGCGGTTCCGGGCCGGACGGTGGCGGCCTCTTCGGCGGGCGCCGGTTCGCCGGCGAACAGCTTGCGCGGGTCGAGCGCGTCGCGCACCGCCTCGCCGATGAAGATCAACAGGCTCAGCATGAGCGCGATGGTGAAGAAGCCGGTGAGCCCCAGCCAGGGCGCCTGCAAGTTGGCCTTGCCCTGGGCCAGCAGTTCGCCGAGCGAGGCCGAGCCCGGCGGCAGGCCGATGCCCAGGAAGTCGAGCGAGGTGAGCACGGTCACTGAGCCGGCGAGCGTGAACGGCATGAAGGTGATGGTCGCGACCAGGGCGTTGGGCAGCACGTGGCGGTACATGATGGTCAGGTCGGTGACCCCGAGCGCGCGCGCCGCGCGCACGTAGTCGAAATTGCGCGCGCGCAAGAATTCGGCGCGCACCACGCCGACGAAGCCCATCCAGGAGAACATCAGCAAGAGGCCGAGCAGCCACCAGAAGTTGGGCTCGACCACGCTGGCCATGATGATCAGCAGGTAAAGCGTGGGCAACCCGGACCAAATCTCCATGAAGCGCTGAAACAACAAGTCGATCCAGCCGCCGAAGTAACCCTGGATGGCGCCCGCGCTGACCCCGATCGCGGCGCTGATCACGGTCAGCACGAAGCCGAACAGCACCGAAATGCGGAAGCCGTAGATGAGCCGCGCGACCACGTCCCGCGCCTGGTCGTCGGTGCCTAGCCAGTGCTCGGCGCCGGGCGGCGCGGGCGCGGGTACGGGCAAGTCCCAGGCCACGGTGCGGTGGTGGTAGCGCACCAGAGGCCAAATCATCCAGCCGCGCGCGGTGATCTTTTCGGCGACGAAGGGGTCGCGATAGTCGGCAGCGGTCTCGAACGTGCCGCCGAAGGCGGTCTCCGGATAGTCCTTGAAGATCGGCGCGTAAATCCCGCCGTCGAAATAGACCAGGAACGGTTTGTCGTTGGCGACGAATTCGGCGAACAGCGTCACCACGAAAATAGCCAGGAAAATCCAAAGCGACCAGAATCCGCGGCTGTTGGCGCGGAAATTATGCAGCCGGCGCCGGGTCAAAGGTGAGATTCCGAAGCCCAGGAATTGGTCGGCCTTGGCGGCGCCTTGCGGGGTGTCTTGCGGGTCTCGGCTCATGTCACGCTCCCACGCGCTCGAAGGTGATGCGCGGGTCGATCACGGTGTACATGAGGTCGCCGATCAGCCCCATCACCAGGCCGAGCAGGGAGAAGAAAAACAGGGTCCCGAACATGATTGGATAGTCGCGCGCGAAGGCGGCCTCGAAGCCGAGCAGGCCGAGGCCATCGAGCGAGAAGATGATCTCGATCAACACCGAACCGGTGAACAGGATCGAAATAAAGGCGCTTGGGAAACCGGCGATCACGATCAGCATGGCGTTGCGGAACACGTGCCCGTAGAGCACGCGCCCCTCGGAAAGTCCCTTGGAGCGCGCGGTCACCACGTATTGCTGGTTGATCTGATCGAGGAATGAGTTCTTGGTCAGCATGGTCAGCGTCGCAAAACCGCCGATCACCATGGCCGTGATCGGCAGCACCATATGCCAGAGGTAATCGGCGGCCAGGTCGGGCCACGACAACTCGCGCCAGTTCTCCGAGACCAGTCCGCGCAAGGGGAACCAGTCCAGATAGCTGCCGCCGGCGAAGATCACCAACAGGAAGATCGCGAACAGGAACCCGGGGATGGCGTTGCCGACGATGACGATGCCGCTGGTCCAGATGTCGAAGCGGTTGCCGTCGCGCACGGCTTTGGCGATGCCGAGCGGGATCGAGATCAGATAGACCAGAAGCGTGGTCCAGATGCCGAGCGAAATAGAGACCGGCATCTTCTCGATCACCAAGTCGATCACCGGGCGGTCGCGGAAGAAGCTGTCGCCGAAATCGAACGTCATGTAGTTGCCCATCATCTGGAGGAAACGTTCGTGCATCGGCTTGTCGAAGCCGAATCGCTGCTCTAGCTCCTTGATGAACTCCGGGTCCAGTCCTTGGGCGCCGCGGTAGCGGCCGGCCGCGCCGTTCCGAGTTAACGCCGGTGTCTGGGTGGTACTTACCGCGTCGCCGCCGCCACCGCGGGTGATCCGCTCGGTGATCGCGGAGCCCTCGCCAGTCAACTGCGCGATCGCCTGCTCGACCGGCCCGCCTGGCGCCAACTGCACGATGAAGAAATTGATCACCATGACGCCGAACAGCGTCGGGATCATGAGCAGCAGGCGGCGAGCGATGTAGGCGGTCATGGCTGGGGCGACCTCAGGCTTGCGGCCGGTTCAGGGCGCGGCGGAACACGAAGAACCCGGCCAACAGCAAGCCGGCGAGCAGGGTCAGCGTTACCGCCAGGCCGGGGCCGTCGCCCTCGACCTCGGCACTCGGACTCACGGTTTCGCGGCGCGCCTCGAGCTTCGCCGCCTTGGCCGGGTCGAACCACCACAAGCTGGTCGAGGTGCCGAAGCGGGCCGGCTTTTTGGGTCGCGAGAACTTGTCCCAATAGAGGATGCGCTGCTTGCGCAGGTGCCAGTTAGGAATCACGTAGTGCCCCCAGAGCAGCACGCGGTCGAGCGCCCGGGTCCGGGCGATCAGGGACTCCCTCGAGGGCGCGGTGATTACCAGTTCGATCAACTCGTCCACGACCGGGTCCTTGATCCCGACGCGATTGCGCGAGCCCGCCGAGTCCGCGGCGCGGCTACCCCAATATTCGCGCTGCTCGTTGCCCGGCGATTCCGATTCGCCCCAGCCGCTGATGATCATGTCGAAGTCGAAGGAACGCAGCCGGTTGATGTATTGGGACTGATCGACCAACCGCAGCCGCGCGTCGATTCCCAGGCGCGTGAGGTTGCGCACGAAAGGCAGCATAATGCGCTCGAAAGCCGGCGAGACCAGCAGGATCTCGAAGCTCATCCGCCGCTTGGTCTCGGCGTTTACCAGGACCATGTCCTCGACCACCCACCCAGCCTCGGCGAGCAGCTCGAAGGCGTCTTCCAGGTTTTGACGCGGCCAGCCGGCGCCGTTGGTCGATGGCGCCCAGAAGGGCGTGGTGAAGATCTCTTCGGGAACGCGACCGCGGTAGCGATCGAGAATCTCCAACTCCTCGCCCTCGGGCAGGCCGGTGGCCGCCAGCTCGGAATTGGAGAAGTAACTTTCGGTGCGGGTGTATTGATCGAAGAAGATGTTGCGGTTGGTCCATTCGAAGTCGAAGGCAAAGGCCAGTGCCCGGCGCACCCGGCTGTCTTGGAACACGAGACGGCGCGTGTTCATGACGAAGGCCTGCATGCCGGTGGGATTGCGGTGTGGGATCTCCACCTTGTTGAGCCAACCATCGCGCACCGACGACACGTCGTATTCCAGCGCCCAAGCCTTGGCCTGGTTCTCGTTGCGGTAATCGATGTCGCCGGCTTTGAGCGCCTGGCGGACCACGGTATCGTCGCGGAAATAGTCGTAGCGGATGCGGTCGAAATTGTCCTGGCCGCGATTGACCGCCAGGTCTTTGCCCCAATAGTCGTCGATCCGCTCGACCACGATGTAACGGCCGGCCTCGAAATCGGTCACTTTGTAGGGTCCGCTGCCGAGCGGCGGTTCCAGCGTGGTCTTCTCGAAGTTACGGCCCTCCGCTTCCCAGTAGTGCTTGGGCATCACGGCGAGTTCGCCGACGATCAGCGGCAGCTCGCGATTGCCGGACTCGGTGAAGCTGAACTTGACCCGCCGCTCGCCGACCTGTTCGGCGCTGGCGACGCTGCCGTAATAGAAGCGGTAGAAGGGGTGCCCCTTGGTCTTGAGTGTCTCGAACGACCAGATTACGTCGTCGACCGTGATCGGCTTGCCGTCGTGCCAGCGCGCCTCGGGCCGAAGCGTGAAAATCACCCAAGACCGGTCCTGGGGCCATTCGATGGATTCGGCGATCAGGCCGTACTTGGTGAACGGCTCGTCGCCACTGCTGACCAGCAACCGCTCGACCGCCCAACCGGTGCCGGCGTTGCCCTTGGGAATATAGGGATTGAAGCTGTCGAAGGTGCCGTTTTCGGCCAGGCGGATGGTGCCGCCCTTGGGTGCGTTCGGATTGACGTAGTCGAAGTGGGTAAAGTCGGGCCCGTACTTGGGCTCGCCGTGCATGGCGATGGCGTGGGATTTGTGCACGTGATCCGGCTCGCCGGGCCGTTCGTCGGCCCGGGCCAGTGACGTGGACGCGATGATTAGCCCGATCAGGGCCGCGAGAAAGGGGCGCATGGCCTCCGGCAACAGGCTTAAGCGGCGCTCAGTATGGCCGATTCCCCTCTCCAAGACCACGTTCGCCCGGCGTCGGTCAAGGTGTTGTGAACCCGCGTTATTCGGCGTTCAGCAGTTCCATGGCGGCGGCGTGCGCGCGCGCGTCGCCCGCGGCCAGCACCCG
>CAXMQD010000566.1:0-7325 GCA_964194965.1 uncultured Acidimicrobiia bacterium
GCTGGTGAACCGCTTCAATCGGGCCCAACCGAGAACGAGACCGAATACCGCCATCATGGGGTACCGCAGCCGTCCGCTATTCGTCCGACCCGCCGCCGCGGTCCTGGGGGCAATTTTCGGCGCGTGCCTATCCACCGGCCTGTCCGCTGCGGGTGCCCAGCGCCCGGATACCGGGAGCCGCGATGCCGCCGCCTTGGCGGCCCTGGAGATCGCCGAGACCGAAGCGGTGGTCGAGATCGTCGACGGCGATACTTTGGTGCTCGCCGATGGCCGGCAAGTGCGCCTGGTCGGCCTCCAGGCGCCCAAGCTGCCCCTCGGCCGGCCCGGCTTCAAGGCCTGGCCGCTGGCCGAAGACGCCAAGGCGGTGCTCGGCGAACTCACGCTCGGGCGCGCGGTGACGCTTGGCTACGGCGGCCGCCGCGGCGACCGGCACGGCCGGGCACTGGCCCACCTGTTCGACGAAACCGGCCGGTGGATCCAGGGCGCGCTGATCGACCGTGGCATGGCGCGGGTCTACAGCTTTTCCGACAACCGCGCCCTGGTGCCGGAGATGTTGGCGCGCGAGGCAGCCGCGCGGGCGGCCGGCCGCGGCATCTGGGCCTTGCAAGCCTATGCAGTACGCGACGCGGCGGCGGTCCCCGCGCGCCTGAGCGGCTTCGAACTGGTCGAGGGCCGTGTCGCCGAGACCGCGACCGTGCGCAAGCGCACCTATCTCAACTTCGGCGCCGATTGGCGCAGCGACTTCACGGTCAGCCTGGCACCCAAGGCCCGCAAGCTGTTCGAAGCCGAGGGCATCGACCCGCTGAGCTACCGGGGCAAGTTGGTCCGGGTGCGCGGCTGGCTCAAGTCGTACAATGGGCCGCTCATCGAGGCGACCCATCCCGAACAGATCGAGGTGATCGAGGAATGAGGCGGCGCCCGTCTTTCCGCCTCTTTGCCCTTCTCGGCCTGGCCGCCCTGCCGTTGCTTTCGGCCTGCGAGATCGCACCGGCGACCGGGCGCACCATCTTCACTGGCGGCCTGAGTGCCGAGCAGGAATCCCAGCTCGGTTATCAGCAACACCAGAAGATCGTGCCCCAGTTCGGCGGCGCCTATTCGGACCCGGCGCTGACCAGTTACGTCGGCAGCATCGGCAACCTCTTGGCCCGGACCTCGGAAACGCCGGACACCAAGTTCACTTTCACCGTGCTCGACACGCCGATGGTCAATGCCTTCGCGCTGCCCGGCGGCTACGTCTACGTCACTCGCGGCCTGCTTTCGCTGGCCGACAACGAGGCCGAGGTGGCCGGCGTCCTGGCCCACGAGATCGGCCACGTGACCGCGCGCCACGCCGCCGAGCGCTACGGCCAGACCATGGCTGCCAACGTGTTCGGCGTGGGCCTGGGGTTGCTGCTCGGCAGCGATGCGGCGACCGACCTCTACGCTGGCGTGGTGGCGGTCGCGCTGCGCTCCTATTCGCGCGAGCAGGAGTACGAGTCCGATCTACTCGGGGTGCGCTACATGGCGCGGGCCGGCTACGACCCTGGCGCCATGGCGAGTTTTCTGAGCCGATTGCAGGCCCACAGCCGGTTCGAATCCGAGCTGCGCGGCGAGCCAGGCAAGGCCGACCAGTTCGACATCCTGCAGACCCATCCGCGCACCGCCGACCGCATCGCCCGGGCGATCCAGCAGGCCGGCGCCCGGACCGTCGCCGATCCCATGACCGCGCGCGACCTCTATCTCGACAAGATCGACGGCATGCTCTTCGGCGACAACCCACAGCAAGGATTCGTGCGCGGCCGCCGGTTCCTGCATCCCGAGCTGCGCTTCGCGTTCGAGGTGCCCCAGGGCTATCGCCTAATCAACAGCGCCAAGCGGGTCACCGCGCGCGGACCGAAGGGCGCGACGATCGCCTTCGAAAAGGCGAAACAGGCGGTTCGCGGCCCGATGACCGCCTACCTGACCGAAGTCTGGGCCGAGGGCGTCGCGCTCGGCGAGGTCGAGCGCTTGACCGTGAACGGCATGGAAGCGGCGACCGGCCACGTCCGGGGGCGGGGCCGGAGCGGCGCCATCGATTTGCGCCTGATCGCGATCCGCTACGATCGCGCAAACATCTACCACTTTATTTTCGTGACCCCGGCGCAACTGGCCGGCGCGCTGTCGCGGGACCTGCGCGAAACCACTTACTCCTTCCGCCGGCTGAGTGCGGCCGAGGCCACCCGGCTCAAGCCGCGGCGACTGCGCATTTACGGCGTGCGGCCCGGGGAAACCGCGGCGCGAATCGCCGCGCGCATGCCCTTCGAGGACCACCATCTGCGCCACTTCCTGGTGCTGAACGGGCTCGACCGCGACCAGAGTTTCCCGACCGGCCATCGGGTCAAGACCGTGATCGAATAACCCCCCCCGGGGGGGGGCCGGTTTCGTTCCAGAGCAATCCGCGCTAGCCTCACCCATGGCGAAATCATCAGAACCCCAAAGCACGCCGGAACCCGCTCCCCGGCGTTGGCGGCCGCCGATTTCGGTGGCCCTGACCGCCGGCTTCGGGCTGTTGCTGCTGATTTCCGTCGGCGCGGTCGGTTGGATCGTGCTCGACGCCGGGCGCCAGAACACCTTCAGCCTGCTGCAACGGACCGCCGAGATCACCGTCGATTCGATCGCCGCCCAACTCGACCAGCACCTTGGCGCCGCCGCCCGTCAGGCCGAATACCTGGCCGCGCGGGTCGCCGAAGGGGCGGTCGAACCCTCGGATCCGGACCGCATGGTCGAGATCATGCTCGGCGCCCTGGCCGCGACCCCGCAGGTCAACGGCATCGTCTACATCGGCTCGGACCTCGAAGCCCTTCGGGTCGGCCGCAAGAAGGGCCTGCTGGTGTGGCTGCGCTCGGACTGGAGCGAACGCGCCGGGATCGCCCGCATGATCGAGGCGACCCGCGACGCCGGGGCCCATACCTGGTTCGGTGTCGTCTGGGTCGAGGACTCCCAGGAGTCCCATGTCGCGATCGTGGCTCCGGCCTACCGGAACGGAGTCTATCTGGGCAGCTTTTCCTCCGTGGTCTCGCTGCGTGCGCTATCCGGATTCCTCGAGCGGCTGGACCGCGATTTCGGCACCCACAGCTTCATCCTTCAGGGGCGCGACCAGGTCCTGGCGCATTCCTCGCTGTCCGGCGGCGCGCAGGGGCTCTCGGAGCAGAATCCGCTAAGCCGGCTCGACCAAATCGAAGACCCGGTGCTGAACGACCTCTGGGCGCCCGGATTTCCCTTGGAAATCCTCGAGGACAGCACCGTCCAGGGCCGGGCGGTCCAGGGCCCGGACGACGAACAAATCTACATCTATCGCGAGGTCGCCGGCTACGGCCCGGTGCCTTGGACCATCGGCCTCCACTTCCTCGGCGCCGAGGTCAACACGGAACTGCGCCGGTTGATCTATGCGCTGGGCGCCGCCGGGATAGTGCTGGCGATATCGTTGCTCGCGGTGTTCTTCTTCGGCCGCGCCATCGCGCGCCCGATCGTGCAACTGGCCGAGCGGTCCCGGGCAATCCGCGAACTCGACCTGTCCAGAGCCCGGCCGTCGGGCGGCAGCTGGTTCCGCGAGACCGACGACGCCGCGGCCGCCTACAATTCGATGTTGAGCGGTCTGCGCTGGTTCGAGACCTACGTGCCCAAAAGCCTGGTTTTGCGCCTGATGCGCCTGGGCGAGGACGCGATTCGCTCCGAGGAGCGCACGGTCACGGTGATGTTCACGGACATCGCCGATTTTTCGGGCCTGAGCGAGCGCTATCCGCCGGCCGAGCTGGTCGAGTTGTTGAACCGGCACTTCGGCCTGCTGCTGGAGAAGATCGAAACCGAGGACGGCACGGTCGACAAGTTCATCGGCGATTCGGTCATGGCCTTCTGGGGCGCCCCGGAGGCGCGGCTCGACCATGCCGAGGCGACGTGCCGGGCGGCACTCGCGATCCGGACCGCGATCTCGGCGGAAAACCAACGCCGCGCGGCGGCAGGGGCGGAGCCGCTGGGCCTTCGCATCGGCATCCACAGCGGCACCGTGGTGGTCGGCAACATCGGCGCCGCGGGGCGGCTCAACTACACCCTGATCGGAGACACGGTCAACGTGGCCCAACGCCTGGAGGCCTTGGGCAAGGAGCTGGACATTCGCAACCGTGAAATCGCGATCCTGGTGAGCGGCGCGACGGCGGCGCTGCTGGGCGCAGGATTCGAGGTGCGCGCGCTGGGCGATCACAAACTGCGTGGGCGCCGCACCGCGACCGAGGTGTTCGAGTTGCTGGAAGAAGTAGCAGCCGGCGGACCGGTCGAAGAAATGTCCTAGACCTCGACCTTGTCGACGATGGCGCCGTCCGGGGTGAAGCAGGCCGCGATCAGGGTGCCGCCGAAGCCGCAGCCACCATCGAGCGTCGCGGTGTAATCGGTCACCGCGAAGCCGGAATGGCTCGGGTCGAAGCCGCGCACGACCCGGCGGAATTCACCATAGGGTTCGGTGATGCTGTGGAACTTGCCACCGCTCCACCAGAAGGAGTCGCTCTGGGTTTCCAGCGGGCGCGCGGGATCGATGCCGGAGTTGACGAACAACAGGGCGCCGTCGTCGGTATAGGCGGCGCGGCGCAAGGCGGCCATCAGCTCGTAGTGGCCGGGCTGGGCCTGGATGGCCCGGCGCAGGTTGCCGGTCCAGCGGGTCAGCACCACGGTGCCGGTCGACGCGCCGCGCAAGGCGTCCTCCGGGACCACGCCGTAGGACCTGAGGGTCGCGTCCACGCCTTGCTCGAACATCCATTTCAGCACCCCGCGCGGGTCGGTCGCGAACTGGAGCTGCAGCAGTTTCTGCCACATCTCCTCTTGGTTGCCGCGCAGGTAGGCGACGTCGTCGACGTCGCTGTGCGGGCGCGCCAGCACTTCGCGCCGGAAATAGAGCAAGGCGTCGAACACTTCGCGCGAATCCGGCCCGCGGCCGATGGCGTTGCCGAGGTAAACGACGCGGTCGCAGGGCTCGAGACGGGGCCACAAGGCATCGTGAAGCTGGGCCAGCCGCGCCGCCTCGCCGTGGACCGCGCCGATCGCCCAGACGCGGCGGGGCGCGCGCAGGACCGCAAATTTCTGCCGATCAATCATCTGCCGGCAGAGGGTCTCCCGAATGGCCGGCCGCCGTTCACGCGGCCGGGCGGTTAGGTGAGCAGCCGAGCGCTCCGGGTCCACCGGATGCGGGCCCGAAATCGGACTTTACGCTGCGGTGAGGAGTTCTTCCAGCTTCGTCGCGGCCGCCACCTCGTCGATTTTCTCGACCGCGGCGAGTTCACGCGCGAGGCGGTCGAGTGCGGCCTGGTACATCTGGCGTTCGCTGTAGGACTGGTCGGGCTGGTCGGCACCACGGTGCAGATCGCGCACCACCTCGGCGATGGAGACCGGATCGCCGGAGTTGATCTTGGCCTCATACTCCTGGGCGCGGCGGCTCCACATGGTCCGCTTGATCCGGCTGCGCCCTTTGAGGGTGGTGAGCGCGGTATCCATCATCTTGCGGCTCGAAAGCTTGCGCAGCCCAGAGATCTCAGCCTTGCCGACCGGGACCCGGAGAGTCATGCGGTCCTTCTCGAACTTGATGATGATCAGCTTCAGGCTATGCCCGGAAATCTCCTGATTCTCGATCCCCATCACACGACCGACGCCATGGGTCGGATAAACCACGTAATCGCCCGTACCGAACTCGTTGCCCTTCGCCATATCCGCAACCTTGCTCCTTGTCACTTCGCCGCCGAAATCGGGCCACCCGGAACAGCGCCGCGCGCATATTCCTTGCCAAGCCCGCCGCTTCTCCCCCTGTGCGGAAAAACGAAGGCGCCGCAGAAATTGCGGCACCTCCCCTCGTTCCAATTTTCTTGTCCGGCCGGAAATTTGCCCGTCGAACTCTTGCCCGCTTCGTTAAGCCTGCCGGTCGCCCCTGGGATGATCGTCCCTGGAATGATCGGCACCCACGAAATGGGAGGTTTAACGCATTCAATATACGCTATTTTCTTGCGGATTGCAACCGCTGCACCGCAGCATAAGCGGCGGCGGCCTCGGTCGCCGGCGATTTCGGGAAATTATGTTCCGCTTTCGGAGCGCGGCGAGCACTAATCGCCTATGCCCGGCTTCTCGCTAAAGAATTTGTCGAACTTGCCGGCCATATCCTTGTATTCCTCGGCGTCGGCTGGCGGTTCGCCCTTGCGGGTGATGTTGGGCCATTTGTTGTCGCTGTAGTCGCGATTCAGCTCCAGCCAGGCCTCGGCCTTGGGATCGGTGTCGGGCAGAATCGCCTCGGGCGGGCATTCGGGCTCGCAAACGCCGCAGTCGATGCATTCGTCGGGATGGATCACCAGCATATTATCGCCCACGTAGAAACAATCCACGGGGCAGACCTCGATGCAATCCATGTATTTGCACCGAATGCAGGCTTCCGTGACTATGTAAGTCATCGTCGAACGCTCCTCCTCCCAGGGTCCCGAGACGGTGACGCCCAGTTCGGCGTCGGCCTCCTCAAACTAATTCGTTCTTGCGCCAGAATTATCAAGTCGTTGCCGCGCCCGTTTACGCGCCGCCCCGGCCGCGCGGTCCGAGACCTGCAACAGGCCGGCCAGGCGCCGCATCAGATTGGCCTCATAGTGATGCAATTCGCCGTCGGCGTAGACCACCTCCCAGAGCATCTCCACGAGCTCGATCCGCTCCTCCTGGCCGAACTTGGCCTTGATGACCCGCGTGAAGCCGTGAATCTGAGTCGAATCCGCGACCCGGGCCTCGGCCTCTTCGATCAGGCTGTCGCCCTCCTCGGCGTCGAGTTCGAAGCGCGCGGTGACCAGTTCGCGAATCTTATCCCGTTCCCGCGCGTCGAAGGTGTCGTCGAGCTGAGCCGCCTCGACCATCAGCGCGGCCGCGGCGATCCGGAGCTCTTCGTGACTGTGTCCGGCGTCGCGCACTTGCGGCGCGCCGCGGCGCTCGACGAACAGGGCTTTGACGCGATTGATCACCGCGGTTGGGTATCACGCGCGCCGCGCCCCACGCAACCCTAGGAATCTTGCGGTTTTGACGGCACCTCGGGTGCTTGCCGCCGATCCGGGTGCGACCTAGTCTGCGGCCATGACCGAGCAGCCGAACGATAGGCCGCGCGCGGCCCCCGAACCGAGCGCTGCGCGGCTCTACGCCCCCGCCACGCAGCGCAATCGGCAACCGATCCTCGATGTGCTGTCGCGGGTGCTGCCCGGCAGTGGCCGGGTGCTCGAAGTGGCCAGCGGCAGCGGCGAGCACGCGCTGTGGTTCGCGCAGCACCTGCGGCCCCTGATCTGGCAGCCGAGCGACCCGGACCCGGC
>CAXMQD010000567.1:0-1615 GCA_964194965.1 uncultured Acidimicrobiia bacterium
TGTGTGGACGCCCCCGGGAATGCAAGCGAATTTTGCGGCGTTGATCATTTGCGATGCGGTCGAGTTCCACCGTGTGTCCGGCCTCGATATGCGGCGTTTCACTGCCGCGGGCCCTTATGGATAGTTCGAAGATCAGGTCCATATCGGAATGCCGCGGTCAAAGCCGCTCGGGGCATCACTGGTTTTCCCGATCTCGTCTTTCTCGACTTTTCGCCCATAACCTCCGCTCAGAACCGCCGCATCCCCAGCATCCGCCACCGCCGTCAGGCGGCGAGCGGAACCCGGTATACTTCGCCCTTCGTCATCACGGCCCAGGCCGTGCGGGCCATCTTGTTCGCCAGTGCGACGGCGACCAGCATCTTGGGCTTTCGCGCCAGCATACGCGCCAACCAGGAACCCACCGGCGCGCCGCCTCGCCGCTCGGCAGCCTGGATGACAGACATCGCGCCGATGATCAGGAGCCGGCGGATATCACGTTGCCCCATCTTCGATGTCCGGCCGAGGCGCACCTTGCCGCCCGTTGAGTGCTGCTTGGGCGTAAGGCCGACCCACGCCGCAAAATCCCTGCCCTTCGCGAAGCTCTCTTTCGGTGGCGCCAGCGCCGTCAATGCCGTCGCGCAGATCGGGCCGATCCCTGGAACGGTCATCAGCCGCTTCGCGGTCTCGTCACGCCGCGCCGCCGCCTTGAGCCTCGCCGTCAGACCATCGATCTGCCCGGTCAGGGTGCGAAGGTGATCGAAGAGCCCGCGGCACAACTCGATCACCACCCCGGGCAGGGCCAGCTCCACATCATCCAGCGCCGCCTCGAGTTTTGGCAGATTTGACGGGCCCTGCGGCACCACGATTCCATACTCGGCAAGATGGCCGCGCAACGCATTGATCGTCTGGACCCTCTGGCCCTGCAGAAGATCACGGACCTTTAGAACCATGGCCTGAGCTTGCTGCCCAGTGCTCTTCACCGCGACAAACCGCATCGAGGCGCGTGACGCCGCCTCCGCGATGGCCTGCGCATCGGCGGCATCGTTCTTTTGCCGCTTCACGAACGGCTTGACATATTGCGGTGGGATCAGGCGTACCTCATGCCCGAGCTTGCCGATCTCGCGGCCCCAGTGATGCGCGCCGGCGCAGGCCTCCATCGCCACCAGGCACGGCGCCTGTTTGGCGAGAAAGTCGAGCAACCTCGCGCGCGACAGCTTTCGCTGGAAAACCACAGCGCCGTCTGGCGCGGCCCCATGGAGATGAAACACATTCTTCGCAATATCGATCCCGATCGTGATAGCCTTCGTCATTGGACGCTTCCTCCGCAGCCAAGTTTCGACACCGCTACCTTGGCACAACGCGATGCCGTGAGGGGGCGTCCACCCCATCGGAATCGGTGACCGGATCAGATTGGAATCAGTGACCGGATGTTATCGGAATCGGTGACCGGATCAGCCCGGAATGCGCACGGAAGGAATGGCCCTTGCTTAGTTTATCAGCCAGAGCGCAGCATTGAGGTAGGACGCGAAGGCGACCCACGCGACATACGGTAGAAAAAGCACTCCTGCCGGACGGTCAAGTCTCCAGAACAGGGTGGTTGTAACGATGATGGCGCAGAGGAGGACCGCGATCTCGA
>CAXMQD010000568.1:0-1907 GCA_964194965.1 uncultured Acidimicrobiia bacterium
CACGTGCCTGCTCGCTCAGCAAGGTGTTGACCACGCCGACGGCGCGCGACGCATCGTTGACGCGAAGCGTGGCTCCGTCGTAATTGGGCGCGATCTTCACCGCCGTGTGGACGAGCGAGGTGGTGGCGCCGCCGATCAACAGCGGAAGGTTCATTTTCCGCCGGGTCATCTCGCGGGCCACCGTGCACATCTCCTCCAGTGACGGAGTGATCAACCCGGACAACCCGATCATATCCGCGTTCTCGCGCTCGGCGGTTTCCAGGATATCAGCGTAGGGCACCATCACGCCCAAATCGACGACCTCGATGTTGTTGCACTGAAGCACGACACCGACGATGTTCTTGCCGATATCGTGGACATCTCCCTTGACCGTCGCCATGACGATCTTGCCCTTCGCCCGGCGGCCAGCGGACTCCTGTTGCTCGGCATCCATGAATGGGTTCAGATGTGCCACCGCCTGTTTCATCACGCGCGCCGATTTAACCACCTGCGGCAGGAACATCTGGCCCGATCCGAACAGGTCGCCAACCACGTTCATGCCATCCATCAACGGCCCCTCGATGACCTCGATGGGGCGGCCGGCGCCGAGGCGGGCTTCTTCCGTGTCCTCGATGATAAACTCGTTGATGCCGTTGACCAGAGCATGGATTAGGCGCTCGGTGGCGCTGCCTTCGCGCCAAGTCAGGTCCTCGGCGTTCCGCTTACCCCCGCCCTGCACCTCATCGGCGACAGCCAACAGCCGATCCGTGGCGTCATCGCGTCGATTGAACAGCACGTCCTCGATCCGGTCGCGCAGGTCCTTGGGAATTTCGGCGTAGATGTTAATTTGCCCGGCGTTGACGATGGCCATGTCGAGGCCGGCCTTGATGGCGTGAAAAAGGAACACAGAGTGCATGGCTTCGCGCACCCCGTTGTTGCCGCGAAATGAGAACGACATGTTGGAGAGACCGCCGCTGGTCAGGGCGCCGGGCAGGGTCCGCTTGATTTCGGCCACGGCGGCAATGTAGTCCTTGGAAAAATTGCGGTGTTCGTCGATACCGGTGGCGATGGGCAGGATATTGGGATCGAAGATGATGTCGTTCGGCGCCATGCCGGCTTTCTCGGTGAGGATGCGGTAGGACCGGGTGCAGACCTCGACCATGCGCTGGTAGGTGTCCGCCTGGCCGGTCTCGTCGAAGGCCATGACGACGACAGCAGCGCCGAAACGCTTCAGTTCGCGGGCCTGAGCGACGAAGGCGTCCTCCCCTTCCTTGAGGCTAATGGAATTGACCACGCCCTTGCCCTGGATGTTCTTGAGGCCGGTTACGATGACGGACCATTTCGACGAATCGATCATCACCGGGACGCGCGTGATATCCGGTTCGCCGGCGATCATCCGGAGTAAGGTCTGCATGGACTGTTCGCCGTCGAGCATGGCGTCGTCCATATTGACGTCGATGACCTGGGCGCCGTTCATCACCTGTTGGCGGGCGACCGTGACAGCGGCCGGGAAGTCGCCGTCGCGCACCAAACTGGCGAAGCGCGCCGAGCCGGCGACGTTGGTCCGCTCGCCAATGTTGACGAAGCCGACCGTCTCGTTGATCTCCAAGGCCTCCAGGCCGCTAAGGCGGCAAGTGGTCGGCCGGTCGGGCAGGGGCCGCGGTGGGATGCCCTCGACCGCCTGGCCGATGGCGCGGATGTGATCCGGCGTGGTGCCGCAACAACCGCCGACGATGTTGACGAGACCGCTGGCGGCAAACTCCCGCAGTTGCGCCGCCATCTCTTCTGGGGTGTCATCGTAGCCGCCAAAGGCGTTGGGCAGGCCGGCGTTGGGGTAGACGCTGACCGGCACCGTGGCGACGGCGGAGACCGACTGAACGTGCTGGCGTAGGCCTTCGGCGCCGAGCGCACAGTTGAAGCCGACGCTC
>CAXMQD010000569.1:0-1740 GCA_964194965.1 uncultured Acidimicrobiia bacterium
GGAACGTCGAGGTCCAGCCGTTCGGCCAAGGCACTCAGGCGCACTGGATCGTCGATAGCAAAGTAGCAGCAGGGCGCTGTCTTCCAGGCCGTAAGCGCGAGTTCGCCGCCGATTCCGGCCGGTTCGCCCATGGTCAGTGCGAGTGGCCCCAGGGGAGCAATATCAATGACCTTTGGTATTACCGGCCCGCGCTGGACCGGCCGGGTCATAGTTTGATCCTGACGTCTATGTTGGCGCTGCGGCGGAGGTCGCGCATATAGCGCCGGGCCAGCATGTCGAGGCGTTGGTTGGCCAAGTCGTCCCTAATCTGGGCACGGTCGATGCCGCTGTCCGTGCGCTCGCAGACCATCAGAATGCGTAAGCTGTCGGAAAACTTGAGCGGTGGGCTCACCTGGCCGACGGGTAGGGTCATCACGATGTCGCGAATTGGCGGCGGCAGGTCGCCCGGATTCACATTTCCCAAATCGCCCGAGCCCTCGCTTCCGATCTCGGCGGCCTGCTCGTCCAAACCCGCGCAATCGGGGATCCTGCCGCGCGCGTCTTCGGCCCGCGCCGCCAAGGCTTTTATCTGGGCCTCGCTGGCGCCACTGGGTATATCGAACACGATCTGTTTGAGATGGAGCGATACCTCGCCGAGCGAGGACTGCCGCTCGTCACGCAGCAGCAGGATGTGAAAGCCGCTTAAGCCGCGGATCGGCATGGATAGCGTGCCGGGGCGCATCTTCGACAAGGCCGAATCCAACTCCTCCGGAAGCTGGCCTTCTTGGATCCAGCCCAGATCGCCGCCGCGCGCCGCGCTGGCCGCCTCGGAAAACTGCCGGGCCAGCGACGGGAAACTGCCTCCCGCGCGCAGTTGTTCCATCAGCCGTTGGGCATTGACCAGAATCTCGTCCTCCTCCAGCGCCGTGCCCACGGCGAGGAAAATCTCCGAGACCCTGCGCTGCTTCAGACCGCGGCTGGCGGTAATCCGGCGCACCACTTCCTCGACCTCGTCCTCGGACACCTCCACGCTAGGGCGCAAGCGGCGCGCGACCAACTGACTCCACCTCAGTTGGCTGCGGATCTGTTCGCGGAATGCGTTCGGGATGATGCCGCGGCTTTGCATCATCGCGGCGAACGCCTCGTCGGATAGCTTGTTGCGCTGGGCGATTTCCGCGGCCGCGGCGTCGACCTGTTCGTCGGCGACCGTGATGTCGAGCCGCTCGGCTTCCTGGCTCTGCAGGCGCTCGTCAATTAGGGTCCGGATGACCTGGGTGATCAAGCGTTTTCGGAGCTGTGGGCTGTCCGGCTGGCCGATCGCGAGAATGGCGAGCTTCAAGCGCATGTCGAGGTCGAGTTGGGATATGACCTCATCGTTGATCACGGCGGCCGCGCGCAGTAATTCCTGGGCCGCGGCGGGCCCAACACCAGAGACCGCCGCAACCGGCACCGCCACGGCAAGTGGTAGGCCGAGGGTCAGCAGAATACTCGCGAAAAGACGCTTCATGGGATAGCGCGTTCGAGCCTGGTTGATACCGAAGGTCTTTGATACCGACCCATGGAAATTGCCCGCGCGACCGGAGGCGGCGTCCCGCGTGGTTCGCGGTGCTCCGCACCGCCACGCCATGCGCCCCTGGCCGAAAACCTTGGAATGCCGTCTCTATGGGCCAATATCAAGGACCTTTTGGTATTGGTTGCGGGCGCCGGTCCGGCGTCGGCTCACTATAGTGCCTTGCCCTTCGGCCACCAACAGTTTGATGC
>CAXMQD010000570.1:0-1994 GCA_964194965.1 uncultured Acidimicrobiia bacterium
GATCGAGGCGATTCAGGCGCACGAGAACGTCGGCCGGCAGGAGGCCTGGCAGCGCTCGCGCGACACACTCGCACGGGTCGGCATTGCCTCGGCGGAGGAGCGCTTGCGCGCCTATCCGCATCAGTTCTCGGGCGGTATGCGCCAGCGTGTATCGATTGCCATCGCGCTGTTGCACAAACCCGATCTGATCATCGCCGACGAGCCGACGACCGCACTCGACGTCACGATCCAAGGCCAAATCCTGTACGAAGTGCAGAAGCTTTGCCGGGAGACCCACACCGCGCTCATGTGGATCACGCACGATCTTTCGGTGGTTGCCAGCCTGGCCGATAAGGTGTGCGTCATGTATGCCGGAAGGATCGTCGAATCGGGTACGGTCGACGAGGTGCTCGATAGTCCCTTGCACCCCTATACCCGGGGCCTGATCGATTCGGTCCCAAGCCAGAATCGCCGCGGCGTGCCGCTGTCACAAATTCCGGGCATGACGCCGTCATTGATGGATCTGCCCGCCGGCTGTGCCTTCCGCACCCGCTGCCCGCGTAGCGACGATGCCTGTATATCGAGGCCAGAACTCACCTCGCCGGTCCTCGGACGCGAGGTAAGCTGTTATCATCCGCATCTGCCGGGGGCCACATGACCGCCCCCATCCTCGAGTTACGGGGAATTTCCAAGCGCTTCGTCAAAACTCTCGATCTGTCGGAAAAACTGGCAAGATCGCTTGGCGCGAATCTGCGCGAGGAGGTGGTGCAGGCCGTAGACAGGGTGAATCTCTCCGTGGGCGAGGGCGAGGTTCTGGGCCTGGTCGGCGAGTCGGGCTGCGGCAAGTCCACGCTCGGCCGTATGGCCGCCGGCATCCTGGCGCCGAGTGAGGGCGCTATCCTCTATCGTGGCAGCGACGTCGCGTCGCTCTCCCAGGACCAGGCCAAGACGGTCGCCCTCAAGGTTCAGATGATTTTCCAGGACCCCTTTGCCTCCCTGAACCCACGCATGCGCGTGCGCGACATCATCGGCGAAGCGCCCCGAGTCCATGGCATGGTTCGAGGTGACCAGGTCGACGAATGGGTCGAGGAAACGATGCTGCGGGTCGGTCTCGACCCCGCCTTCAAACGCCGTTTCCCGCACCAGTTTTCCGGCGGTCAACGCCAGCGTCTCGGCATCGCCCGGGCGCTAGCGGTGAAGCCGGAATTCATCGTTTGCGACGAAGCGGTCGCCGCGCTCGACGTCTCGATCCAGGCGCAGGTGCTCAATCTATTCATGGAACTGCGCCAGGAGTTTAGGCTGACCTATCTTTTTATCAGTCACGACCTAGGTGTGGTCGAGCATCTCTCCGATCGGGTGGCGATCATGTATCTGGGCCAGGTCGTCGAGATGGCGCCGACCGAAGAATTGTTCGCGCAACCAAACCATCCCTACACACAGGCGCTGTTGCGCGAAGTGCCGCGCCTGGATACCCGGCGGCGGCAATTCGAACCGGTCAAGGGGGAGATCCCCTCGCCCCTCGATCCGCCTTCCGGCTGTCATTTCCACCCGCGCTGTCCCTTCGCCACGGATCGATGCCGAAGCGAGCCGCCGCGCCTCAAGGAGATCGCGCCGGGGCGGTTTGCGGCTTGTCACTTGAACGATGGCTCCTGACCCGATCCGTATCAATCCCCCACAGTTTCTGAACAAGGATGCACGACTTCATGACCCCGCAAACCGGACCCGAATACCCCATCGAACTGACACCACCCGATATTTCGGCCTACAAGGCGGGCAACACCGGCGTCGATTATTTTTCCACCTTCGAGGCTGCGGAGCCCGGGCCTCATGTCATGCTCACGGCCGTGGTCCATGGCAACGAACTGTGCGGCGCTATCGCTCTGGACCATCTGTTCCGGAATAACGTGCGCCCGGCCCGCGGCAAATTGACGCTCGGCTTCGCGAACGTCGGTGCGTTTCACAGCTTCGATCCGGCACAGCCCAGGGATTCCCGCTACCTGGACGAGGATTTCAAC
>CAXMQD010000571.1:0-3111 GCA_964194965.1 uncultured Acidimicrobiia bacterium
GGCCGCCGCCAGGTCACCATTGACCGTGACCCTGGCGCCGAAGGGCGCGCCGCGCGCGACCAGATCCCGCAGCAAGCCGCGCCGGGTTGCCGGGTCCAGGTCCTTCTCGCGCAGCATCAGCCAGCGTACCCCGGCCCGGAACAGGACCTCGGCAATTTCGGTGAGCGGGGCTTGCGCCTGGCCACGGTCGGTGATGATCAGCAGCGGCGGATCCGGCAGCGGCACCGGCCCCGGGTTGCCGGCCGAACTCACGAGCCGATCAGGCCGAGCTGGGGGCTGGAGGGTTCGGCGTAGTCGCGCTTGGGAATACGCCCGGCCAGGCGCGCCGCGCGTCCCGCTTCGACCGCGCGGCCCATGGCACCGGCCATGGCCACCGGATCGCGCGCCTTGGCGACCGCCGAGTTGAGCAGCACCGCCGCGCAGCCCAGCTCCATGGCGAGTGCGGCGTCGGAGGCCGTGCCGATGCCGGCGTCGAGCACCACCGGCACCGGGCTGCGCGCGCAGATGAGCGCGATGTTGTAGGGGTTGCAGATGCCCATGCCCGAGCCGATCGGCGCGCCCAGCGGCATGACCGCGGCGCAGCCCACATCGATCAGCTTCTGGCAGACCACCGGGTCGTCGGTGCAGTAGGGCAGTACGGTGAAGCCGTCCGCGACCAGTTCCTCCGCCGCCGGCACCAGCTGATCGACGTCCGGATAGAGAGTCTCGCGGTCGCCGATCAGCTCCAGCTTGATCCAGTCGGTGCCGAGCGCCTCGCGCGCCAGTTGCGCGGTAAGCACCGCATCGCGCCGGGTTACGCAGCCGGCGGTATTGGGCAGCAGCCGGGTGCGGCCGCCGAGCAAGTCGACCATGGATTCGGCGTAACCCTCCAGGGAAATACGCCGGATCGAGACGGTCACCATCTCGGTTCCGCTCGCCGCGTGCGCGTCCAGCATGACCTGCTGGTTTGGATAGCCGCCGGTGCCCAGGAACAGGCGCGACGCGAAGCTCTGGTCGGCGATCTGGAGGCTGTCTGACATGGTCTGGTTCTCTAGTTCGGAGGATGTTTAGCCGCCGGCGAAAAGCTTGACGATCTCGACTGCGTCGCCGGGCGCCAGCCGGGTCGCATCCCAGGCGCGGCGCGGCACGACTTGGCCGTTGACCGCCACCGCCAGGCCGCGCGCGCCCGAAGTGCCCGCCTGGGTGTTGCCCGCCTGGGTGTTGCCCGCCTGGGTGTTGCCCGCCTGGGTGGTGCCCGCCTGGGTGTTGACCGCCTGGGTGTTGACCGCCTGGGTGTTGACCGCCTGGGTGTTGACCGCCTCCGCCTCGAGCAACCCGGTCAGGGTGCCGTCGCCGAGCGGCCGCGCCCGGCCGTTGACGCTCAGGGACGGTGTGCCGCCCGGGGCGCTGCCCGGGGCGTTGCCGGGAACCGCCGCGCTCACGCCGCCGCCTCCCCGGGCCCCAGGCGATCGATGCCGAAGCGGTCGATGCCGAAGCGCTCGGTCCCGGGCAGCGGCCGGCCGGTCAGCACCTGTTGCGCCACCGCCTCGGCGGTGACCGGCGCGAGCAGGATGCCGTTGCGGTGGTGGCCGCTGGCCAGCATCAGGCCATCGACCGGGGTCGGCCCCAGGATCGGCAGATCGTCGCGGCTGCCGGGCCGAAAGCCGACCCAGAATTCGTCGATCGGCAACTCCTCGATCGCCGGCAGTGCGCGCCAGGCGCTTTCGAGCAGGGCGAAGACCCCGCCGGCGGTCAGGGAATCGTCGAAACCGCGCTCCTCGACCGTGGCGCCGACCAGCAGCCGGCCATCGTTGCGCGGCACCAGGTAGCCCTTGGGGACCCAGATCACGTGCTCGATCAGCGGCGCCGCCGGGTCCATGCGCAAGGCCAGCGCTTGGCCCTTGAGCGGACGCACCGGCGGGCGCGCCGCCTCGGGCAGACCGGCGATATCGCGCGACCAGGCGCCAGCCGCCAGCACCACCACCTCGGCGCGGTGCAAGCGCTCGCCTAGCGCCACGCCGCGCACGCGCCCCGCCTCGATCTCGACCGCGGTCACCGCGGTGTGCTCGTGCAGGCGCCCGCCGGCGCTCAGGAAGGCTTGTTTGAGGGCGCGCGCCAGCTGGCGGTTGTCGACTTGGTGGTCGCCCGCGCAGTAGACCGCCGCCGCCAGTCCCGGCTTGAGGTGCGGCTCGCGGGCCCGCGCCGCGGCGCCCGAGAGCCATTCGAGCGCGATGCCGAGGCCGGTCTGAAACTCGTAGGTAAAACGCAGCTGGGCCGCGTCGTCCTGGGTCAGGGCGATCCAGAGTGTGCCCTCGCGCCGATAGCCGAGGTCGATGCCGCTGGCGGCCTCGAGTTCGCGCGCAAAATCGGGCCACATCTTCTGGCTCCGCTGCGCCAGCGGCAGCAGGTGCTCCTCGCCGGGCTCGGTCTCGAGCCCACCGGCCAGCATGCCGGCCGAGGCCCAGGTCGCGCCCCGGCCCGACTCGCCTTTGTCGAAGACGTCGACGTGGCAGCCGGCCTGGGCCAGGCGCCAGCCGATTCCGAGCCCGCAGACTCCGGCACCGACGATCGCCACGCGCGGCCGCCCCGCGCTTGGACTTGTGCCAGGGCTCGTGGAAGTTTTGGATATCTCGGTCATGGCACGGCTCCCTTCGCTGGCATGATCCAGATCAGGTTCGATGGGTCTACTCTCAGCCGGCCGACGGACCGGCACCCCAAGCCTAAGTTGACAGGTAGTCTATATCACGCCGGGGGCAAGTGAACAGGGGGGATGGGGCGGGTTGTTTGGCTGGCGGGATGCGACCCGGCGGGCGTGCCGGCCAAGGCGCGACCCGGGCCCCATCCGACCCCCCGCCCGGCCCGCCCGCCCTGCCCGCCCGAACCCCAGCCGTTGACAGCCCGCCAGGGACGCGGCTAGAAGGGCCGCTCGGGCGGCCCCATCGATCCCAACCGATGGCCGGCCCGCGCGACGGAGAGGTGGCCGAGCGGCTGAAGGCGCTCCCCTGCTAAGGGAGTAAGGGTTAATCGCCCTTCGTGGGTTCGAATCCCACCCTCTCCGCCAGTTATTTCAAAAGATTAGGTGATTTCCTGTCGGCCGCACCTTATTTGGCGTAGGTCCTGGAATAAGGCCTG
>CAXMQD010000572.1:0-2467 GCA_964194965.1 uncultured Acidimicrobiia bacterium
ACTGGTCATTCGGAACACCAGGGAACCGGGCACCAAATTCTCGGGCGGTGCCCCGGGATACTGCGCGGGATCGGGCCGGCGCTCGGCGACCGTCACATAGCCGGTGGCCCGCACGAAGTGACCAAACCGGGCATTCGTCACTTGGTATTTGTCCATCCAGAATCCGTCCACCGTCACGCTATGCACCGGCGCTTCCTCCGGATAGTGATCATTCGACCCCATCTCGAAAGTGCCACCGGGAATCCAAACCATGCTGGGATGTGGCGGCTTTTGAGGCGCCGGATGTACCGCGTCGATTCGCTCGGGGTTCTGGGTCTTGGACGTCATGATTGGGTATTTGTCCGGCTTTGAGTTCGGCTAAAGAAAGTAGCTTGGAAGCAACGGAAAACCCAGGATAAAACCGACGGCATTTGCCGCCAACACGACACCCTAGGGTGCGCAGGCCGGCACGCGGGGGCCGGGACCCTGCAACTCAGTCGATTTGGAGTTCATCGCGAACCCTATCCGTCGACGTTGCTCAGACAATACTCTGGCACCTCCATCCTTCCTATTTGCGCGTCCTGACAGGTAATAAACAACTCGTTCCAGGTTCCGATGAGAAAACCCAGCGCGAAAAATAAGCCGCCAATTGCCGCCAACATCGACCACATGCGGAAACCCCGAACTTCCGCTAAACCCGGATTCGCGACGCGGATGATCAAATAAATCGTATAAGGAAAACAGATCACGAAGCTCGCAATACCAAAGGCGAAAATCAATGGGTGTACAAGTGCGCCAGGGTTGGAAACGCCGATGGCGAAGCGGCCGAGCATCCAGAGCGTCGGAATCGCGAGAAACCACATATGCCAGCGGGGCACCGGCACGAACCGCTTGGGCAGTACAGCGAAGACGATTAGTGTCGCGGTAACGGCAGTCCAGGCGGCGAGCTTATGCTCGAACAACAACTCGCCATAGGCGCCAAGCTGGAAGCCGGTCAGTCCTAGCGGGTATGCCAGGGCGACGGCGGCCACCATGAGCGTCCGCCACCTGGCCTCCGTCTCGCTGAATTCAGCCATTTTCCCCCTTGCCTGCCGCGTTGATCATGCAGCACTCTGCGGATTGCGATCTCGGATCGCCAATCGCATTATCATAATACGAGGTCTATGTGCAGGATTTGTTCGAAACCGTTGTCTTCGCCGTCGAAGCCGTGGCCGTGCTGCTATTGTTGGTTGGACTCATCGTTTCGACGGGGCGGTATCTTTATGGAATCGCACGGAAACAAGGGTCGGAAGCTTACCTCGCCTATCGTCGCAGTATTGGCCGCACCCTGCTGCTGACACTGGAATTCCTGATCGCCGCAGATATCCTCGAAACGGTCGCCGTCGAGAGAACCCTGACTTCGCTCGGCATACTAGGCGGGCTCGTGATCGTCCGGACCTTCTTGAGCTTCGCGCTCGAAGTGGAGCTGAATGGACGATGGCCCTGGCAGGGCCGTGAGGGCGCGCCGGCCGGCGACTGACCTTTCGGACGCGGCTGGCGCCAGCAAAACCTCAGTTGCCGCTGACGAGCGTGAGAGCGCGCGGGCAGCTTTGGCTCGTCGGACATCTACGAGTTTCTGGAAGCCGAAGGTTTCCTATATGCGACCCCCTTGTCGAAGAACCAAGTTCTTCAGGAAAGCATCGCCCATCTGTTAACTGGCCCTTTCGGCCGTCTGGCGAATCATGTGCGGCGCTATTACGCCAGCTTCAGCAATCAGGCTGGTAGCCGGGGCAGAAAGCGGCGCTTGTTGGCCAAGGTGGAATGGCGTCCTGGGGGACTGCGTTGGCCGAGGTTGCCGTGCCGAGGAACTTGTTTCAAAAAATCCTGAGCCTGATCGATGGTCTACGACGAAGACCCGTACCGGCGTAGGCCGGGGATATCCACAGCGCGGCAAAACGACGGGAGGGGTGTGTCTGGATGGCGGAAAATCTGGGCAAATGGTCCTCCAAACGAGGGCCATCGGATGTTTGTGGAAGGAATGCCGTTCACATTGTGGTCGTACAATTGTATGGTTTTCCCGAATTTGGGGCTATCAGGGATATGTCGGCTTAAAGCCCGGACCACTCAATGGGGCAGGCTGAGGGGGTATCAAAAATGAGCATACGCCAAATCTATCTTTTAGTTGTCGCCGTAGGGTTGATTCCCGTCGCACTGTCGTACGGAATACTGCCGCAGCTAACTTTGCCATTTTTATTTGATTTTACTGTCACAGATACGAATAGCACGCATATTTTTCGAGCTTTGATGGCTCTTTATCTGGGATTTGCTTTGTTCTGGATCCTTGGCGCGTTTAACGCGGAGCTAACACAAGCTGCGCTGTATAGCCTGATCGTATTCATGTTTGGCATTGCCGCAGGTAGAGCCCTGAGCGTTATCGTAGATGGTATGCCCCATTGGTTGCTGGTGGCCTACCTGTTGATAGAAATCGTGTTTGGCGGCATCGCCGTCG
>CAXMQD010000573.1:0-5747 GCA_964194965.1 uncultured Acidimicrobiia bacterium
AGGGGTAGCAATATAGACGCTCCTTCGTGCGCCCGCAAGCCCCGAAGAACGCTCTTTAAACCGTTGAATTATTGAGAAAAACTCTGACACACGTTGTTGCTGCCGGGTGCAACCAGGAGCATAGAAACTCGTCTTCTAAGCAGGGGGTTGCAGGTTCGAGTCCTGCCGGGCGCGCCAAATAAAACAACGGCTTAACCAGAGATGGCTAGGCCGCTTTCTGCGGCGGACAGCCTTTCCGGCGGCATGTGCCGTCCAGATCTGTTGCGCGCAGCTCTCAAGCGGTCCGGAATGCGCAAATCAGGTGCCGGAGGTGCCGAGGGCGCTCCTTCTTGACCGTGGCGGCAGAAGGCCGCAAAACCCCAGCGATCCCCCCCCGTATCGCTGACCCGGCAACGGCGGGGTTTTCCCGCCACCGGATTGCCGCAGGCCCCGCTGGGGGAGGCCGACGAAATGAGGAGAAATCGAGATGGTGCGAACAGTGGCGGCGACAGTTGGCGCGGCTTTACTGCTACTCGCGGCCTGCACGGCGCCTCCGGGCGACGGAACCGCGGAGAACGGCAGTGCGAGCTTCGCCCTCGCCAGTACGCGCTGGACATTGCAGGCGCTCGGCGATGATGCGGGAGCGGGGAATAGGGCCGTCACACTCAATTTCGGTCGGGACGGCACCATCACCGGGAACGACGGATGCAACCAGTTTCGAGGCGACTATGCCGTCGATGGGCAATCCATCGAGATCGGCGGCAATCTCGCTGGGACGGCGATGGCTTGCGCGGACCCAATCGGGGCGCGGGCCCGCGCCTATCGTGAGGCGTTGCATCGTGTCGCGAATTTCGCTCTCGACGACACGCGCCTCGACCTCAGCGACGCAACGGGACGCCGGCTCGCAAGCTTCGTGCCGGCCAACATCTCTCCGGTCGGCGCCGACTGGGAGATCGTCGCCTACAACAACGGTAAGCAGGCCGTCGTCAGCTTGATCGTAGGTACCGAGGTGACGGCCAGTTTTGGCACCGACGGACAGGTGACCGGTACCGCGGGGTGTAATCGGTATTTCGCGAGCTATGAGCTCGAGGGCCAGTCGCTGGGCATCGGTCCGGCCGGCGCCACGCGCCGCTTCTGCGCCGAGCCTGAAGGTTTGATGCGGCAAGAAGCGCTGTACCTCGAAGCACTGCAGTCAGCCGCCACGTTTCGGCTCGATGGCGCGAGACTCGAACTGCGCAGAGCCGATGGGGCGCTGGCAGTGATCTTCAATCGAAATTGAGACATAACATATGTTGCCGCCGGCGCGCTCGTACCGGGAGCCGGCAACGTCCATGCGGTAGCGCCGTGCCGCCGTCGTGTCAGGTCCTTTTTTTGCACGGCACCGACTACGGTGTGCGAGAATGCAGCCAGTGGCAAAAATGGCAAAGCTTGTTAAACGGTTATGGGCCGGCCAGCTCCCGCTCGAACAAGCCTTCTGGCACTACGCCGTGGGTTATGGGCTGCTGATAAATCTGGTGATGTCTCTGGCATTTCTGGCCCTGATCGTGCGCGAAGCGAACATGGCGCTGGTGGCTCTCGCTTTTGCCTTGCCCGTTCCCTACAACGTCATCGTCACTGTGGCTGTTTGGCGGAGCGCGAATGACTATCCAGGCCCGAAGAAGTGGGCGGATATGGCGCGTGTCGGGATCGTGATCTGGTTGGTTGCCCTGACGCTCGCATGAACCGGTATCCACGCCGCTATGGGGCGGGCGGCTAGTTATTCGTGGCGCAAGCCTTGCGTCGACCGGAGGATTAAGATGTCAATGATAGAAGGCGTGTCGTATATCGATTTGATTGGTTACTTCGGTGGCGGGATCACGCTGTTGAGCATTTCTCTGAAAACGATGATCCCGTTACGCGTTGGAGCTGTTTGCGGCAATCTTGGATTCATCACGTTTGGATTTCTCGTCGGGAGTTATCCGACTTTGATTTTGCACGCGCTGTTGCTGCCATTGAACGGATTTAGATTGGTTCAAATGATCCGGCTTGTCCGCGAAATCCGCGAAGCCAGCAGTGAAAATAACCTGGATCCGTTGCTTCCCTATATGACGCTAAAAAAAGAAAAAGCCGGGACCGTGTTGTTCAGCAAGGGCGACGAATCGGATCGGATGATTGTGATTAAGTCCGGCACCATAGTTTTGGAAGAAATCGGTGTCCGCTGCGGCGCCGGCGATATACTTGGCGAAATTGCGGCATTCGCGCCAGAAAGCCGCCGCACCTGTACCGCGGTATGCGAAACCAACTGCGAGTTGCATACGCTATCCAATGACGCGTTGATTCAGCTCTATTACCAAAATCCGCGCTTCGGCATGTTCCTCATACGGATCATAGTCCGGCGATTGCTGGACAACTGGCAGGCGGCGGACGAGCGCGCCAAAGCCCTGCTCGTATAGAAGGCCGGACCAACCGCCGCCCGCCGGCCCGCTCAGCTCGGGGTTTTGTTGCTGCTCCTGTAACAGAGCACCCTTTCGAGCATACCATCCCAGCCGTTGGCCTGGCAGGCGCGGAGGGCTCGCTCAACTCCCATGCTTCCGACGAGCGCGATGGCGAGCTCTCGCTGATAATCTCGGTTGCCTGCTTTTATGTGATCTGTCCCAAACATATTTATTACTCCGTCTTGGCATATTCGTGGGTTCCAGACATAGAAGTGCGCCATGATTTTCGATGTGACGGCGATCACGCCTCACCAGGGCTTGATAATTCGTGATCCTTCCCAAGGGGCGGCTGATTTTCGCTGGCCACGAATCCCACTGGCCATGACTGTTGCGGCCCTTGACCGGTGGCTTTCGCGCCGTTCCAATGGTCTGCATGAGTTTACCGCCGCTCTCCACCGTGACGCTTTCCTGTTTCGGGCGGCCGACGAGTAGGATAGGTCACGACATGAAGAGGACGATGCTAGCCACCGCCGTGGCGCTCGCCGTCTCGACCGTCGCCAGCGCACCGGCGGTCGCGTTCCACTGTCCGAGAGACATGATAAAGATCGACGAGACGCTCGCTACCAAACACCATTGGATGCGCAGCACGTCTGTTTCCGGTTCTCAACTCGCCAGGATCAAGGCGCTCCGGGCCGACGGCGAGCGGTTGCATCAGTCCGGCAAGCACGAAGAGGCGGTCGAAGCACTGGCCGAGGCGATGAAAATCCTCGGTATCGAATAGCCGGCCGATCGGGCAAGGATTTCCACTGCAACCTGCTGCACTGCCCATCATGTGTGCGAGGTCATTGGTTCGAGGAACGATACAATGATAAATCGGCGAAGGTTGCTCGCTAACCTGCTCAAATTGGCCGGTCTGGCGGTATTGCTGTCAGCGTGTAAACACGGCTCTCCGTCTGAATCGAAAAAAACACCCGAACGCGATGGAAATGGCAATGATGACGGGGGCTATTGAGCGCTGATGCCGCTCAATGTTGGTGTCGTTTATCTGCCGCACCGCCTACCGGTGTTATGCACTCCGTGAAACTGGCCCCGGCTTCGCGCTGGGGCCTCTCTCGCGGGCTTGAGGCTCGTCCGATGCAACGAACCAGCGTAGTTGGTATTCCCCACCGTCATGACGGCGGCTCCTGAGCCAATGCGACTTCAGCGTCGGCTCAACAAAATGTGAGAATTGCAGCGTCCGTGCCATGTGAACGAGTGTTAACTAACGGTTAACGCTCATCGGCCAGGCGGAACCACTTCACTGCCTTATCGTAGTCTTGGGGAACGCCATCGCCAGACCAGTACAATACGCCAAGCATGAATTGGGCACGACGATGGTGCTGTTCTGCGGCCAGGCGGAACCACTTGGCCGCCTCGTCAAAATCTTGTGGGATACCCTCGCCATACATATAAATTTCACCGAGTACGTTCTGAGCATGGGATACCCCCTGCTCTGCGAGCGGGCGGCATACCATAAGAGCCTCGCGATGGTCGACGCCCCCATTATGCGCCGACATACACTTCTCGATGCCCCCCTTTTCGATACTCGGAGCCGCATAGGACGCAGCGGATAACAGGCTCGCCGCGAGAACGGCGGAACCAATCACGGCTGCGAGTTGCTGTCTCGTCATGGCGGAGGCTCCCCGAAAGCACGTCGCTATCTGCCGTGATGCGCACGACGCAGGGAAAATGAGGGGCAATAACCGAGATACCCGGATAGCATCTCCAGCTGACCGAAGACGGTAACGCATTCAGATGGCGAAGGCGGATCACGTTGGTTCAAATACTTGCGAGCATATTCCATGGCGGTTTCCACGGTTTGTTGGGCCGATCTGGACGATTCCGCGGTGTGGAGGCGAATCTTACGGGCGGTGGGCGAGGGGGCGCCCCCCGGCGCGCCACTGCGACTATGCGGTCACAAGAACTTGAAACGTAAAACTTTTCGAAAGGGCCGTATAATTTCCCGCTATTAACGACGAACACCAAGGGGCGCGACCATGTCCAGCTACGTAGCCATCCAATTCAAAGCCATTTTCGTCCGAAGCGCGGTCCCGCTGGCCCTCATCATTGGATCAAGCATATCTTTCGGGGCCAAGGCCGACGATCACTATATTCCTCTGTCGAAGATATTCCCGGTCGGGAAGTGTTCGGCTGTCATCCCGAATTTCGAGGTGATGATTTCCCAGTTTGCCGGCGGTGAACTCACGGAACACAAGATTCGCAATGATCGGGGCGAGGTGATTGAGGTCATCACCACCTTCATCAACAAAGATCGTGACCAGTGGGCGACCGTCGGATCACGGCGTGATACGAAGGTAATCTTCTGCCTATACGCCTCCGGCAATGGCCGGGGCTCAGTCAATAGGCGGACCCTTTAATCGGAGTAATTCATGCGGCCACGCAAAGCGTTAGAATTTGAAACGCCAGCTGAAAGATTTGACCGCTGTGTTGCGTCGATCGGTTGAGCCCCCCACAAGCGACATTCTCCGGCCGATGTCCAGATTTGACCCGAGTAGGTAGTGGGTCAGTTTGAAATTTGATGACGAGAATCTTGTCGCCCTTGCGATCCGGCTTTACGAGCGGGATTTTCTCGCAGGTTGGGCCTCGCCGAAAGCGATGATCCGGCGTAGAATATTCCGCGATGGGCCTACGCAACGAGACTGCTGAGTTGTTTTTCCCGGCCCACCCGCAGCGAGGGAGGCACCCATGTCCACCTACGTCCTTTTAGTCAACTACACCGACCAGGGCATCCAGAACATCAAGGAATCGCCGAAGCGCGCGGACGCCGCGCGAAAGTTGGCGAAGACGTTCGGGGCCGAGATGAAGGACCTTTATCTAACCATGGGCGGATATGACCTTGTCATCACCATGGAAGCCCCGAGCGATGACGCCGTGGCCAAGTTCGTTCTTGCTGTCGGTGCCACCGGAAACGTGCGATCGACCACGCTCAGGGCATTTACCGAAAAGAATATCGAGGGATAATTGACGCTCTCCCATAAACGAATTCGCAAAAAAGATGCGGAACATCCCCTGGCCCCGCTCCGGCGGGGTTTTTCTACATTTCAACGTTGCTCTGAAGACCGAAAAAATAAATAAAGAATGATAATTAATGCAACTGGTAAATAAAACTGGTTAATATAGCAAATAAAAACATTGCTTATTACATAATTTATGATAATATTAATTCAATCATAGGCCTTTTTTCTTCCTGTGGTTTGAATTTTTTAGGTTCTTGAACGCCAAATTGCGAAAGGTCATTCGAGTTATGAAGGGTAAATCGATTTTAATTGGAGTTATTGCATTAGCTGCCAGCTA
>CAXMQD010000574.1:0-10222 GCA_964194965.1 uncultured Acidimicrobiia bacterium
TTCTCATTGGCTTATTGGCGTTTGCGCGGAGGGTATGAACTGGGATGAAGGCGGAGTCCCGATAACTCCCAGACGTGAAGCCTCCCTGTTTTACTTGCCGGTAACCCAAGTGGTTACCGGCTTTTTTTTGGCCCGGCCCTGATTTCGCCCCGACCGTCTCTCGCGTCGGTGCCGCGGTCGAGCGCCGGGGTCTTATCTCTTATCCTCACGCCGATGAATGATTCCGTCGTAATAGCCGGACCCTCGACGGTCGTCATAGCCGGTGCCAGGCGGCGGTTGCCATGTGGTCTGACAGGCCGAGACGGCAAACAGGACTATCGCCAAAACGAGCAAGGCTCTCACAGCGCTAAATCTCCGAATTTTCAAATATAATTCAGGCAACTCGGGTTCCATGGCGATGTTACCGAAATTGCGCCGCCGTTGAAAAAGCTTTCCGCCCCGGCGTTCCGGACCGCCCGGCTTCCGGCCGCGCCGTCGTCGGTTTACGAGGATGTCTGGACGAGGAGGTCTGGGCGAGGAGGCCTGGGCAATACGCGGCCGCTACGGCGCCTCTCGGTGGGCCGGTCATTTCCCTGCCCGATAGCGCCCAGGTCCGCGACCGGCCTGGCGTCGGAAAATACGGTGGGAGAGGGCGCGCGGCATGCCGCCCGGCGCCCGCCTACATGTACAGGCGCTCGTTCTCCATGCCGGTGTAGAGATCGGCGACGAACTCGCCGTAGCCGTTGAACAACTGGGTCTCGACCCGCCCATCGGTGCCGAGCACGCGCTCGCTTGCCTGGCTCCAGCGCGGATGCGGCACCTCCGGATTGACGTTGGCCCAGAAGCCGTACTCGCGCGGGCCGACCGTCTCCCAGAAGGTCTTGGGGCGCTGGTCGGTGAAGCTGAAGCGGACGATGCCCTTGGTCGACTTGAAGCCGTATTTCCAGGGCGCGGCCAGGCGCAAGGGGGCGCCGTTCTGCTTGGGCATGACCTTGCCGTAGAGCCCGGTGGCGATGAACGCCAGTTCGTTCCGGGCCTCGGCCAGGGTCAAGCCTTCGATGTAGGGCCAGGGGTACCAGGACGCGGCCTGGCCGCGCGCGTTGTCCGGATCGTGGAACGTTTCCATGCGCAAGTACTTGGCCGAGCCGAGCGGCCGGGCCAGGTCGACCAGGGCCGATAGCTGGAAGCCGCTCCACGGCACCGCCATCGACCAGGCCTCGACGCAGCGGTGGCGGTAGAGCCGCTCCTCCAGCGGCATCTTGGCCAACAGCTCGTCGACGCCGATCTGCATCTCCTTCTCGACCATGCCGTCGATGGTCACCATCCACGGGCGGATCGGCAGCGCCTGGGCCTTTTGCCAGATGTTCTTGGAGGAGCCGAATTCGTAGTAGTTGTTGTAGGTCGTGGCGTATTCCGCGTCGGTCACCTCGCGGTCGAGCCGGTAGCGCAGGTTGCGCGGGACCGGATAGAGGTGGGCGCTGGGGTCGGTCGCGTCGCTGGTCCCGGCGGCGGCGAGCTGGTTGGCCCGGACATCCTGGGCCGGGCGCGCGGTTTGATCGGGCGCCTGGTCGCAGGCCGCGAGCAGGCCCGGCACGCCCAACAGGACCGGCCCGGCGGCGATGGTCTTGATGAGGCGGCGGCGGTCGAGGAACACGGACTCCGGCGTCGCCGCCCGGTCCGGCAGCTCCCAGCCGCGTTTGATCTTGATCAGCATGAGACTCTCTATCGCTGGTGGTCGGGCAAGACTCGGGGACCAGACTACGGGAGCCGGATCGGAAAATCATCACGTTTCGATCATGGAAAAACCCGGCCGAATGAGTGGAGATTCGCCCGGTGCCACCTCCCTTTGGTACAACCGGGTCAGGGCGTGAACCGAAGTTCCACGGCCCCCAGCGGCCCGTAATCAGCCCGCAGCGCATCGCCGGCACCGGCGTAGGTGAAGGGCGTAACCAGACCGGTGGTGACCAGATCCCCGGCCTTGAGCCCGCGGCTGATTTGAGTCGAAGGCTCGGCGAGCCCGCCCCGATCCGCCAGCCAGGCGAGCGCGTTGAGGGGGTGGCCCAGGGCGTTGGCGCCTCGGCCGCGGCCGATCTCGGCGCCGCCGCTCTCGAACACCACCTCGTGGGCGGCCAGGTCGAGGCCGCGCCAATCCCCGGTCCCGGGACCGAGAACTAGGTGGGCGTGGACTCCGTTGTCGGCGATTAGTTGGGCCACGCCGGCGCCGGTCCAGTCCTTCCCGTAGGCGCTGGTCACGACCTCGAATGCCGGGTGCAGGCTGGCCACGGCCGCGATCAGTTCCGCGCGGTGGTAGGGTGCCGCGCGTGCCGGCAAGTCGGCGCCCAGGCGGAACGCGAACTCCGGCTCGATCAGGCGAAAATTAGTGTCGCCGGCCGGCAGGGCCGCGGGGCTGTCGTGGACACTGTCGGCGAACAGGCAGCCGTGGAACGGTTCCTCGGCGGCGAGCAGGGTTTGCGCCGTCTGGCTGGTCGCGCCGATCTTGAAGCCAACCAGCTCGCCGCCGCGCAGGCCGCGCAGTGCCGCTTGGATCGCGTAGCCATCGGCGGGCGTCCGCGGCCGGCAATCCTCGGGCAGGGCCGGGATTGGTTTCACATCGCGGCGCGCGGCGAGCAAGATTTCCGCCGCTCGCCGGCAGACTTCGGGTGAGAGTGACATCGCGCCGCGCCCCGCGCCGTTGTTATGCCGTTGCCATGCCGTTCCGCCGTGCCCGCCTAGTTCGCCGCCAGGGCCTCTTGGCGGGATTGGATCACCTTGTCGGCCGGCTTGCCGGTCAGCTCCTGCAGGTGGTCGAAGCTCCACTCGAAACTGCCGACCCCGAAGGTCAGCGAGCGCAGCTCGATGATCAGGTCCCGGAGCTCTTCCTGGGGCAACATGCACTTGACCTCATCCCAACTGCCCCAGCCTGACTTGGGCTCGAAACCGAGAATCTGGCCGCGCCGGCCACTGATCAGGCCGTGGATCTTGGCGGTGAAGTCCGAGGGCACGTTAATGGTCACGTTGTAGATCGGTTCGAGCAGCACCGGGGCGCAGCTGGGCAAGCCCTCCGACATGGCCAGGCGCCCGGCGGTCTTGAACGCCATATCGGAGCTATCGACCGCATGGAACTGGCCGTCGAACAAAGTGACCGAGACGTCGACCACGGGGAAACCCAGCGGTCCGCGTTGCAAGTAGTCCTTGGCGCCGTGTTCGACCGCCGGGATGTACTGCCTGGGCACCGAACCGCCGACGATCTTATTGACGAACTCGAAGCCGCCGCCCCGCGGCAACGGTTTGATCTCCACCTGAACGTCGCCGAACTGGCCGTGGCCGCCGGTCTGGCGCTTGAAGCGAGAGTGCTGAGTCGTGCCCTTGCGGATGGTCTCCTTGTAGGCGGTCTGCGGCTGGGACAACTCGACCTCGACGTTGTATTTGCTCTTTAGGCGCTCGGTGGCGATTTTCAGATGGATCTCGCCCTGGCCCCAAACCAGCATCTGGTGGGTGTCGGCGTTGTGCTCGATCGAGATCGAGGCGTCCTCCTCGATCAATTTGGCGATGCTGCCGGTGAGCTTGACCTCGTCCTGGCGATTGAGCGGCTGCACCGCAAGCGCGAACACTGGCGCCGGCGGCGTCGGCCAGGCCATGCCGGAATCGGCAACCCTCCCATCCGGGGTCAGCAGGTCGCCGGCCTGGGTTTCTTCCATGCGCCCAAGCGCCACCACTTGGCCTTCGCCGGCGGCGGCGACTTTTTGGCTCTCGCCACCCATCATGTGGAACAGGCCTGAGACCCGCTCGCCGCCGAGGGTCATGCCATCGGTGATCTGTCCGCGCCAGACGCGCGCGAGGGTCATGCGCCCGGTGTGCGGCAGATGCATGATTCGGAACACCGAGGCAGCAAGATCGCCGCCCGCCGGAATTTGTAGTCGCTCGGCGGTGGCCGCGGGCTGCGGCGCCTCGTGGCGCAACGCCTTCCACAACCGGGTGATGCCATTGCTGGCCTCTGCCGAGCCGATCAGCACCGGCACGATCAGGTCCTCGCGCAGATCCTTGGCCAACTGGTCGTAGACCTCGCCGGTGGCGGGAATCTTGTCTTCCAGGAGCTGCTCCAGCAGCGCGTCGTCAAAGTCGGCGAGGGATTCCAGCATTTCCTGGCGCGCCTCGTCTTCGCGGTCCTTGACCGCGTCGGGCATCTCGACCAGGGCCGAGGCCCCGTCTTCCGTGTAGCGGTAGGCGCGCTCGCTCACCAGATCGACAAAGCCGGTGATATCTTCGTCGTCGCGGATCGGCACCTGGCGTAGCACCAGTGGTTTGCTCGAAACCGACTGCAAGGCGTCCATTAACTCGGCCACGCGCACGGCCGCCTTGTCCATCTTGTTGATGAACAGCAGGTGCGGGATGTCGTGATCGTCGAGGAACTTGAACAAGGGGGCGAGCACCAGGACTCGGCTGATCTCAGGCTCGGCCACGATGACCGCGACGTCGGCCGCCATCAACGCGGTGTTGCGGTCGTAGGATAGCTCGATCGAGCCGGGGCAATCGATGATCGACCAATGGTCGCCCAGATACTCGCAATGCGCGATGTTGGGCTCGACGCTCATCTGCCGCGCGCGGGCCTCCGGCGAGGGGTCGCCAACCGTATTGCCCTGAGGGATGGTTCCCTTGCGGTGGACCGCCCCGGCGTTGTGCAGCAAGGCCTCGAGCAACGTGGTCTTGCCACTGGTATAGGACCCAACGAGCACGGCGCAACGCGCCGTGGAAGTCTCCTTGTCGGTCATGAATTCCTCCCGGTTCAGGCGATTTTAACAATCTTTTTTTGCCGGGTTTCTAGCGCAGGTCCCGTTTGGTTCGATCCGGTCCGCGCGCCCACCCGGCCACCACACGACAGTATCATATGGGCGGCCGGAAAGGGATGCGGGCCGGCGCGCGCTCCGCAACAGCGGAACCCCTACGAAAGAAACCGGTCCCCGCCATGTTTTCAAAATGGCCGCCGGGCGGCAACAAAAAACCCCTCATACCAGGAGTAAATTTGCATCGATTTCGGGAATAATTGTTACTGAGCCCGGAGTTTGATGCTATGATCGAACCCGATACGGCCCGCTAGGTATAGCGCATCCGGAGCCGCAAAAATCCGTTAACAACGGGCTTTCGGGGGCGAGGCGAGGCCGCTTGGGAGGACATGACATGAGTTGGGACCGTAACGGGCTCGGCCCGGAAGACTGCGCTTGCGTCGCTCGCTCGCTGCGCTTGGCCGGCTACGCCACCAGTATCCGCCTGGAGGCGGCTTTTTGGGGTATTTTGGACGAGATCGCGGCGGCCGAGGGCACGACCACGGCGCGCTATCTCGCCGCGCTTTACGAGCAAGTCTTGGCGCGGGACGGCGAAATACCGAGCTTTACCGCGCTGCTGAGAGTGACTTGCACGCGCTACTTGCGTTCTCATGTGCCGGCGCGGGGTCAGATGGCACGAATCCTGGAGCCGATCGCCGCGGAGTGAGGCGGCCGAGGCTGATTTGGGCCGGTTCGGGACCTGGCAAGCTCGCGGCGGGGAGAGGCCGAGAAAACCAGGGGCCATGATCCCCAATCACCGCCACCTATTCGACCTGCCCGAGGGGGTCGCGTTCCTTAACTGCGCGTCGCGCGCGCCACTGCTCACGGCTTCGAAGACCGCGGGCGAGGCCGGCATTGGGCGCAAGCTCCAACCCTGGACCTACGATCCGGCCCGAGGTCCGGCCGAGGCCGAGGAATTGCGTGGCCTCTTCGCCGCCCTGATCGGTGCCGAGGCCGGCGACATCGCCATCGTTCCGGCGACCAGCTACGGGATCAAGACCGCGGCCGTCAACCTGCCGGTCGAAGCGGGCCAGCGCATCCTGATCCCGGAACAGCCATTCCCGTCCCACTTCTACGCCTGGCGCGAACTGGCCGCCGCGGCCGGCGCGGCGACCGAGACGGTGCCCGAGCCCGGCGACGGCGATTGGACCGCGGCGGTGCTCGAACGTCTGCGACCCGAGGTCGCGATCGCCGCGTTGCCCGCCTGCCGCTGGTTCGACGGCGCGGCGCTCGACAGCGAGGCCGTGGGCGCGCGCTGCCGCGAGACCGGGACCGCGTTGGTGCTGGACGCGACCCAGGCGGCCGGCGCCATGCCGCTGGACGTCGGCCGCATCCAGCCCGACTTTCTGATTGCCGCCGCCTACAAATGGCTGCTTTGTCCTTATACGCTCGCCTTCCTCTACGCCGCGCCGCAGCACCAGGGCGGTCGGCCTTTGGAGGGCCACATGTCCAATCACCCGGGAACCCACGACCTGGCCGCGCCGCTCGACTATCCGGAGGAATTCACCCCCGGTGCGCGGCGCTACGACATGGGCGAGGTGTTCAACCCCATCCACCTGCCGATGGCGGTCGCGGCCCTGCGCCAGCTCGAGGCCTGGACCCCAGTGGCGATTTCGGAAACCCTGCGGCCGCTTACCGAGGCGGTCGCGGCGGGTGCGGCCGAGCGCGGCCTCACGGTTCCCACGGCCCGGCACCGGGTCGATCACTTCATCGGTCTGCGTGCGCCACGGGGCTGGCCCGATGGCCTGCTCCAGGCGCTGGCGGCCGAGAACGTCCACGCCAGCCTGCGCGTCGGCACGCTGAGAATCAGCCCGCACCTGTTCAGCACCGATGACGACGTGGCGCGCCTGTTCCAGGCCCTCGACCGGCTTCTTTGAGTGCGGCTGGGCCCGGTTCGGGGGCCGACGATAGAGCGCTTCCGCGGAATCGTGGGGCCAGGGGGCGATGCCGCACCTCGGGACCCGACTCGATTCCCCGCCTGAATGTACCGTCGCCGACATAAACATGCACAAACGATGAAACATGTTGCAAAATTGACACAGAGCGATAAAAATTTACGAATAGTGATCCCCAAAAGGCATATCCCGTAGTAACCTGACTTATGACGCGGGGTATTCGAAATGTTTCCAACAGAAAACGCTCCCGCCGCAAGTGAATTGGGGCGGCCAATCGAAAGTGACAAGGCGTGGTCCGTGGGTAAGTATTCGCGGCGAGCGTGCGCCACCATTTTCGTTATTGGCAATTTACTGTGTTGGGGCGTGATTTTTGTTTTCGTCTGGTCGACCTCTTGGATGTGAGCTGTGCGAGTAGATCGGGCTGCGCCAATCCCCGCTGTTACCGAGCAAAGGCACCACAAATAGAACAATATGAAAGGGGACGGCCATGAGGCGGATCCGGAGTTTTCTGAAAGAGCTATGGGCCGACGACAGCGCCATTTCGTCGGTTGAATACGCGCTCCTGCTTGCGTTCATCGCGGCGGGCATCATCACGGCCGCGGAGTTGCTAAGTAACGCAGTCGAAAACGAGTTGACCGACACCGCCGGCTGCATCGACGGCACGCTCCTTCCCACCGATGTTAAATGCGGCGGTGAAGGGCTGGGTAATTAGTAGGAGTCGAAAGCGGTCTTCCTGCTCGACCCCCGAGCGGCAACGGCCCCACTTTGAATACTTGATGGCGGGGCTTCAGGTTCCTGTTAGGCGGTTAAACGCCGAACGCGGGCCGCTCCTCCGGCTTCTCCGGCTCCTCTGCCGGTGAAGCCGGATCGCGGGGACGACGAAATTCCCCACGGCCTTCGTCGCCGCGAATAGCCCGTGGGAGCCGATTCGAAGCTCTCATGATGCGTCTTCGACGGCAGCAACGCATCGCCAGAAATTTTCGGCGACCGGCGGAAGGCGGCCCCGGGACCGAAACATCCGAATCTCAACCGGAATACACCAGCTATCGTCACCGGCCTGAACCAGGGACCCATCACGAATGCCTATTCTGGCCAGCATGCCGGCAAACCAAGTGACTCCCAATCCGCTCTCCGCCATGGATTTCAAGGCTCCGGCCAAAGGCGACGAAGAGCTCTTCTTCACAAACACAGGCTCTTCATGCCGGGCGAGCATAGCATCGACAATCTGACCGAGCGCCGAGGCTTCGGAAAAATACAGATACTTTACCGGTGATTGCTCGACTCGCTCTGGATAACCTTTTTGATGGCGATCTGCGGCACGTCGCTCGGAATCGTCATCAGTCTTCCCTTGGTCCTGTTCGCGGCTCGCAACCTCACGCCTCATCCCATGGTCAGGTTCGCGGTTCGCAGCTTCATCTCGTTCTGCCGTACGGTGCCCGATCTGATCTGGGCGTTGATTTTCGTGATTGTGGCCGGTCTCGGTCCGGTGGCGGGGGCGTTGGCGATCATGATGGATAGCATTGGTTTTCTCGGAAAATGCTTTTCCGAAGCCTCTGAGGAACAGGATGTCGGCCCTCAGGAAGCAATCAAGGCGATGGGCGGAAGCCGCCTTGATGTCGCCATGTCGGTGATATTGCCGAGCGCCATGCCGGCTTTCACCAGCGATGCCTTGTTCGCCATGGAAAAGGCCGTCCGTGCATCGGTAATTTTGGGGCTCGTCGGCGCTGGCGGAATCGGGATCGAGCTCAAAGTCGCCATGGATTTGTTCCAATACGAAACTGCTGCTCTAATCATCTTGCTCATATTCGCGCTTGTGGTAACGGTGGAGCAGGTGAGCAATCGACTGCGCCGTACAATAATTGGCGATCAATAGGGCCGCGGCCGGTCATACCCGCGGAACGGGCCGCATTTGGCCCGGATGACCGAATAAGGACATGGATACGATCCACGATCAGACAGGGCGTCGCAGATCCCGCCGCTTGCTCGGCATCTGCAGCACCACCCATGCCGCGCATGACGGGTTGAGCGACATGCTTTACGTGCTGTTGCCGGTCCTGGCGGAGCAGTTCGGTCTATCGCTGACACAGGTTGGGTTGGTCCGCGGCGCGCACCGCACCGCCATGGCGCTGTTTCAGATTCCTGCCGGCCTGCTATCGGAGCGGCTGGGCGAACGCATCCTGCTGGTCGGCGGAACTGCGCTGGCAGGTGCGGCGTTCATCTTGGCCGCTCTTTCGTCGGGGTTTCCGGCGCTGTTGTTGATGTTCTTCCTCGCCGGTCTCGGGCAATCGGTTCAACATCCTCTGTGCTCCTCGATTCTCAGCGCCGCCTACCGCGACGGCCGCCGCCGCGGCGCCCTAGGCACCTACAACTTTGCCGGCGACTTGGGAAAGTTCGTTATCGCCGGTTCAAGCAGCCTGCTGCTGGCCGTGGGTGTGGCCTGGCAGGCGCCGGCCATCGGCTTCGGTTTGATATTGGTGCTCTGCGCTGTGTTGCTGATGGTTGCGCTCATACGGGTGAACGCAGGCGGCCGGCCAGCCGCGCCGGACCCCAGCGAAATCCAAAAAGCCAAGGGCTGGGGCATCACCAATCGCAGTGGTTTTGCCTCTTTGTGCGCGATCGCGGCGATCGACAACGGTACGCGATCCGGTTTTCTCACCTTTGTCACATTTTTGCTGCTGGCCAAGGGCGTGCCCGAAGGCTGGGCATTGCAAGCCATTCCGGCGCTGCTGATCGGCGGTATGGCGGGAAAGTTGGCTTGCGGTTACTTGGCGGAACGCATCGGTGTCATTCGCACCGTGGTCATCACCGAGGTGGCGACGGCCGTTGGCATTCTTCTGGTTTTGGTGCTCCCGAATATTGCAGCATTCGCGATTCTGCCGCTACTTGGTGTCGCGCTCAACGGGACGTCGTCGGTGCTGTACGGCACGATTGGCGACTTGGTCGAGAGCGACCGTCAGTCGCGCGCCTTCGGCCTGTTTTATACGGTGGGATCGGTCTGCGGCATCGCCGCACCGCTGGCTTATGGCATGTTAGGCGATTGGATCGGTATCGAGATTACCGTGGCGATCGCCGCCTGCCTGGTGCTGCTTACGCTACCTTTTACTCTGGCGCTGCGCCCGGTCGTAGGCTGGCGCGCGACCGCTACATGATTGAATGGCGTTGGTATACGCCCCTGTCAGGAGAACAGATTAATGTCGAATGCTGCAGTTGAATTGAACGGGCGGTCCTATTCATGGCCCGAAGCCCCGGTTGTCGGCGTCTGTATCGACGGCTCCGAACCGGGCTACATCGAAGAAGCCGTGAAGGCGGGCGTCGCGCCGTTTTTTAAGCGGGTCATGGAGGCGGGAACGAACCGGCTCGCGCGTTGTGTGGTCCCGTCGTTCACCAATCCGAACAACATCTCGATCGCCACCGGCCGGCCGCCTGCCGTACACGGGATTTGCGGAAACTTCTTCTACGACCGGGACGCCGATTCCGAGGTCATGATGAACGACCCGAAATTTCTTCGTTCGGAAACAATCTTCAAGG
>CAXMQD010000575.1:0-4005 GCA_964194965.1 uncultured Acidimicrobiia bacterium
TCGACCAGCTCGACCAGGTGGTCGACCACGTCCTGGTCTTTGAGCCGGTGATCGGGCAGGCCGTTGATATAGACCTGGTGCGTGCCGTTGCCGCCGCCGGTGAAGCCGATGTCGGTCTCGCGCGCCTCGCCGGGGCCGTTGACCACGCAACCGATCACCGAAAGCGTCATCGGCGTGGTGATGTGAGCCAGGCGTTGCTCCAAGACCTCGACGGTCTTGATGACCTCAAACTGCTGGCGCGCGCAGGACGGACAGGACACCACGTTGACCCCGCGGTGGCGCAGGCCGAGCGACTTGAGGATATCGAAGCCGACCTTGACCTCCTCGACCGGGTCCGCCGAGAGCGACACCCGCAGGGTGTCGCCGACCCCGGCCCAGAGCAGCCCACCCAGGCCGATCGAGGACTTGACCGTGCCCGTGCGCAGGCCTCCGGCCTCGGTAATGCCGACATGCAGCGGATAGTCGCAAACCTCGGCCAAACTCTGGTAGGCGGCCACCGCCAGGAACACGTCGGACGCCTTGCACGAGATCTTGAATTCGAAGAAATCCTCGTCCTCCAGGATGCGAGCGTGGTTGAGCGCGCTTTCGACCATGGCCTCGGGACAGGGCTCGCCGTATTTCTCTAAGAGGTCGCGCTCGAGCGAGCCGGCGTTGACCCCAATGCGCATGGAACAGCCGTGGTCCTTGGCCGCGCGCACCACCTCGCGCACCCGCTCCCGGGAGCCGATGTTGCCGGGATTGATGCGCAGGCAGGCGGCGCCGGCCCCGGCGGCCTCGATGGCCCGCTTATAGTGGACGTGGATGTCGGCCACGATCGGCACCTGGACCGCCCGGACGATCTCCCCAAGCGCCGCTGTCGATTCCGCGTCCGGACAGGACACCCGTACGATGTCGGCGCCCGCCGCCTCCAAATCCCGCACCTGGCGGATCGTGGCGGCCGCGTCCGTGGTCAGGGTGTTGGTCATCGACTGGACGCTGATCGGTGCGTCGCCGCCGACCAGGACCGCGCCGACGCGGACTTGGCGGCTCTTTCGGCGAGTGACGTCCCGATAGGGCCGGACGCTCATGGGCAATAGGGCTCTCTTGTTTGCGGCACCGGGCCGGCTCGTGCTTGCGTGCGGCACCGGCTAGGGCACCGGGCCGGCTGGCGATAACCGGGCGTTTCGGCGCGTCGGGCGGGCCCGACACGCTTTCGCGGCCGAACATGCGCCGTCCCGACAAAAACTTCAAGGCCGCGGATTTTCGGCTGTTTTCGGATTTATGACACTGGCGGCCGGGCCAGGCTTGCGCGCCTTTGGCCGGCGGCGCTTAGCGCGGCAGTGCGGAGCCGTCCAGCAGCCGGGCCGGATCCAGGGCGATCTGACGGCGAACTTCGCCGGTCGGACCGAGCGGCGCCAAGGCCACACCATCGACCTCGATCGCGATGCCGCCGGCGTTGCCGGTCAGCAGGGTCAGGCCGTCCTGATCGGGCACAAAATAGGTGTCGCCGCTGCGCAGCACGCGGGTCAGCAGCAGGGCCTCCTGGCGATCCCGGATCTGGACCCAGCTATCCTGCACGGCGCGCAGCACGATACGGGCGCCCGCGTTGCTCTCGCCGTAGACCCTGGGCGAGCGGACGCTGGATAGCGCCATATCCGGGGTCGCCGTCGGGGGCAACGGTATCGCCACGATCTCCTCGGGCGCCAGCTCGGCCGAATCCGCCGAGGGCGTGGCCGCCTGGCTCACCGGGGCAGCCGGCACCGGGTCAGGATCGGCCGCCGCCACGGAACCTGCGGGGTCGGCGGAGGCCACGGACGCGGGATCTATCAACGGTGCGGGCAACGGTGCGGGCAACGGTGCGGGCGACACCGCCGCCGCCTCGGTTTCCGCCTCGGCCGCCGGAGCCGGAGTCATGGATGTTTCTAAAATCTCGGGAGTCTCGACGTCGACTTCGTCCACTGCCACCGCTTCCGGCGCCGGCATCTCTGGCGCGGCACCGGGCGCGGCATCGGGCGCGGCAATTTCATCCGGGGCCGTTTCGAGGTCCGCGGCCGGCGCGGGCGTATCCAGGGCCGCCGGCTCGGGCGTGGCGACGGCTTGGCTGTCGTCGTCGCCGGAGATCATTGCCTGCAGGCGCTCGGGCACCTGCGGCATCAGATCGGCGATGCTCTTGCCCTCGTTCGAGAGGTAAAGCCAGCCGCCGTAGGCCATGGCCAGCAGCACCATCGAGATCAACACGATGGCGCCGCCTGGGATGCGGTTGTGACCGACCGGCTCCGGAAACACCAGCTCCTGCACCGGCTCCACGCCTTGGACCTCGTGCTTGAACCGCTCGACGATCTGCTCGCCGTCGAGCCCAAGGAAACCGGCGTAGGTGCGCAGGAAGCCGATCGCATAGGCGGTGCCCGGCAGCGAACCGAAGTCGCCCTTCTCGATCGCCTCCAGGTAAGTGTAGCGAATGCACAAGACCTGGGCCACGGTGCGCAAGTCCTGACCAAGCTCCTGACGCGCCAAGCGCAGGGTATCGGCAATGCTCTCGTGGACCTTGAGGTCTGGCGGGCCGGACGGGCGCTCGCCGAATCCCGGCTGATTTTTGTCGTGGATCAAGGCCAAATGCTGCTACTCGCTTGTTTCGCGCCAGGTATTTCGTGGCCGGTGGAGGCAAAACAAATCGCATCCCCCCTTATCCCGGCGGCCGTATCCCTGGCCCGGATGACTACCGATGTCCTCGTGGCGCGCTCCCCAGCGCGGCCGAGCCCAATCCTGCCCCCGGCAATCTCAAGACGTCGTGCCGTAATCGGCGTTTTTACCAAGCCTGGAGTTAAGAGTCTTTTAACAAAACCGATCCGGTTGCGGAAATTTATTGCCCGAATCCGGCATTTTTGAGGCCCAGCGCCGAAAACCAGCTCGGCGCCCGGGGTCGAAAGATCGGCTCAAGCCGCGTCCAGGCCATAGGCGCTGTGCAGGCTGCGCACCGCGAGCTCGGTATACTCCTCGGCAACCAGCACACTGACCTTGATCTCCGAGGTCGAGATGACCTGGATGTTGATGCCCTTCTCGGCCAGCGTGGAGAACATCTTCTGGGCGACTCCGGCGTGGGAGCGCATGCCGACGCCGATCACCGAGACCTTGACCACGTCCGGGTCGGCCAGCAGCTCGCCGTATTCCAAGCCCTCCCGCAGGCCCTCGATCACCGCGACCGCGCGCGTCAGATCGGCCTGGGGCACGGTGAAGGTGAGGCCGGTCTCGTCGCCTTCCACCGAGGCGTTCTGGACGATCATGTCGACGTTGATCGCCGCATCGGCCAGCGGTCCGAAGATGCCCGCCGCCGCGCCCGGGCGGTCCGGAACCCGGGTCAAGGTGAGTTTGGCCTCGTCCCGGCTGTAGGTGATGCCGCTGACAATTTCTTTTTCCACGATTTCGTCCTCGTCCACGACTAGGGTGCCGGGGCCGTCCTCGAAGCTGGACAGCACTTGCACGCGCACATGGTGCTTCATGGCCATTTCGACCGAGCGGGTTTGCAGGACCTTGGCGCCCTGGGACGCCATTTCCAGCATTTCCTCGTAGGTGACCCGATCGAGCTTGCGGGCCCGGGCGACGATCCGGGGGTCGGTCGTGTAAACCCCGTCGACGTCGGTATAGATGTCGCAGCGCTCCGCTCCGAGCGCGGCGGCCAGCGCCACCGCCGAGGTATCGGTGCCGCCGCGGCCCAGGGTGGTGATGCGGCCTTGAGCGTCGACGCCCTGAAACCCGGCCACCACCGCGACCTGACCCTCGTCCAGGCGGCGCAGGATCTCCTCCGCGTCGATTTTCTCGATGCGGGCGCTGCCATGGGCATCGTCGGTCCGGACCGGAATCTGCCAGCCGAGCCAAGAGCGCGCCGCGACGCCCATGTCCTGAAGCACGATGGCCAGGAGGCCCGCGCTCACCTGCTCGCCGGAGGAGACCACCACGTCGTACTCGCGCAAATCGTAGATCTCGGCCGCCTGATCGGCGTAATCGGCGAGTTGGTTGGTTATCCCGGCC
>CAXMQD010000576.1:0-5329 GCA_964194965.1 uncultured Acidimicrobiia bacterium
CTCGGCGCGATCGGAGAGCAGCAGAGCCTTGCTGAGCTGATGGCCGTTGGATTGCTGGGCGTCCGGATGGACCGTGATGCGACCTTGGAACACCGCCCGCGCCTTATCGTCGATCACGCCCTTGAAGACCTCGCGGCAGGACGTCTGCGGCGCCAGGTGGTCGATGGTGGTGGTGGTGTCGCAGTGCTGTTCGCCGCGCACCATGTAGGCGCCGTTGAGGTGGCACTCGGCGCCTGGGCCGGCGAGCCGGACCGAGATCTCGTTGCGCGACAGCCGCGCGCCCTTGGTCAGGATGAATGCATCGTAGAGCGCGTCGCGCGCGAGCTCGGCGTGGGTCGTCGCGATATGGATCGCGTCCGGGCCTTCCTCTTGAATCTTGTAGTGATGCAGTTGGGCGCCTTCGGCGATTCGGATGTCCGTGCCGCTGTTGGCGAAGTACTGGCCGGCGCCGAGCCCGACGTAGTGCTCGACCACGGTTGCCCGCGCGCCGGGCTCGAGCACGATCAGGTTGCGCGGATGGAACGCGATGGGCTCGTTTCCGGGAGCGCTGACATGGATCACCTCGATCGGCAGCGCCACCGAGGTCCCGCGCTTGACCCGCAGCACCAGGCCGTCCCGCATCAGCGCGGTGTTTAGCGCGAGCAGCGGCTGGCCGTCCGGTGTGTCCGTGCCGTTGCCGCCACGGCTCAATTCGGCGGCCAGGGTTTCGGGATCCTGACGCAGCGCGTCGGCCAGGCCGCCGAGCTCGACGCCCTCCGGCTGGTCGGCGAGCAACGCCAGGCACTGGCGCAGGCGGCCGTTGACGAAGATCACCCGGTGACCGACGCCGGCGTGGGGCAGCAACCCCGGCAGCTTTTCTAAATCGACCTGGGCCGAGGCACCGGCTGGCGTGAAGCTGGTCCGCTCCAACGGCCGCAGGCGGGTATACTTCCAGGCCTCGACTTGGGCAGTGGGCAGGCCGAGTCTGGCGAAGCGCGCGATGCCGTCTTCGCGCATATCCCGGAGCCAGGGCAGGCCGGCGCCGGGCAGCTCGTCGCGCAGGGCGCCGAATTGCTCGACAAAGGATTCTATGACCGCGCTCTCGGGCATGGCCGGACTCAAGCCGCCACCTCGGCGAACGCGGCGTAGCCGGTCCGCTCCAACTCGAGGGCCAGCTCCTTGCCGCCGGAGCGCACGATGCGGCCCCGGGCGAGCACGTGCACCCGGTCCGGTACGATGTATTCGAGCAGGCGTTGGTAATGGGTGATGATCAAACTCGCGCGATCGGGCGCGCGCAGGGCATTGACACCCTCGGCGACGATCTTGAGCGCATCGATATCGAGGCCGCTATCGGTCTCGTCGAGCACGGCTAGCGTCGGTTCGAGGATCGCCATCTGCAGCACCTCGTTGCGCTTTTTCTCGCCACCGGAGAAGCCGACGTTGACCTGGCGCTTGAGCAGGTCGTCGGTGATGCCGAGCGCCTTGGTCTTGCGGCGCATGAGTTTCACGAACTCCATGGCGTCCAACGGCTCTTCGCCGCGGTGCTTGCGCTGGGCGTTGAGTGCTTCCTTGAGGAAGGTGGTATTGGGCACGCCGGGGATTTCGACCGGGTACTGGAATGCCAGGAACACGCCCGCGCCGGCGCGTTCTTCCGGCGCCATGGCGAGCAGGTCGTGGCCCTTGTAAAGCACCTCGCCCTCGGTGACCTCGTAGCCGTCGCGCCCCGTGAGCACGTAGGCCAGTGTCGACTTGCCGGAGCCGTTGTGCCCCATGATCGCGTGCACCTCGCCGGCCGGGATCGCCAGGTCGAGGCCGTTGAGGATCGGCTTGCCGTCGACGCGCGCGTGCAGGTTCTTGATTTCGAGTAGGCTATCCATGATCTTGCTTGGTTTCTCCGTTATGAAACGCCAGGCCTTATCCGACGCTGCCCTCGAGGCTGATGCCGACCAATTTCTGCGCCTCGACCGCGAATTCCATGGGCAGTTGCTGAAGCACTTCGCGGCAGAAGCCGTTGACCACCAGGGCAACCGCGTCCTCCTCGCTCAGTCCGCGCTGGCGGCAGTAGAACAGCTGGTCCTCGCTGATCTTCGACGTGGTCGCCTCGTGCTCGACGATGGCCGAGCGGTTCTTGCTCTCGATATAGGGCACGGTGTGGGCGCCGCAACGGTCGCCAATCAAGAGCGAATCGCACTGGGTGTGATTGCGCGCGCCCGCGGCTTTGGCCGAGATCCGCACCAGGCCCCGGTAAGTCTGCTGGCTGCGCCCCGCCGAGATGCCCTTGGAGACGATCCGCGAACGGGTGTTCTTGCCCAGGTGGATCATCTTCGTGCCGGTGTCGGCCTGCTGCATGTTGTTCGTAATCGCCACCGAATAGAACTCGCCGACCGAATTGTCGCCCTGGAGGATACAACTCGGATATTTCCAGGTGATCGCCGAACCGGTCTCGACCTGGGTCCAAGAGATCTTTGAGTTGCGGCCGCGGCAGGCGCCGCGCTTGGTGACGAAATTGTAGATGCCGCCCTTGCCGTCCTTGTCGCCCGGGTACCAGTTCTGAACCGTGGAGTACTTGATCTCGGCGTCGTCGAGCGCCACCAACTCGACGACCGCGGCGTGCAGTTGGTTCTCGTCGCGCATCGGTGCGGTGCAGCCTTCCAGATAGCTGACGTAGGAGCCGGCGTCGGCGATAATCAGGGTGCGCTCGAACTGGCCGGTGTTGGCGGCGTTGATCCGAAAATAGGTCGAGAGTTCCATGGGGCAGCGCACGCCCTTGGGGATGTAGACGAAGGAGCCGTCGGTAAACACCGCCGCGTTCAGGCAGGCATGCTTGTTGTCGCCCGGCGGCACTACCGAGCCCAAGTACTTGCGCACCAGCTCTGGATGCTCGCGGATCGCCTCCGAGATCGCACAGAAGATGATGCCCTGTTTCTCGAGCTTGCCCTTGAAGGTGGTAGCGACCGAAACGCTGTCGAAGACCGCATCGACCGCGACCCCGGACAGCATCTCCTGTTCCTTGAGCGGAATGCCCAGCTTCTCGTAGGTGCGCAGCAGCTCCGGGTCGACCTCGTCCAGGCTTTTGGGTCCGTCCGTGGTCTTGGGCGCCGAGTAGTAGTAGGCGTCCTGATAGTCGATCGGCGGGAAGGCGACTTTGGCCCACTGGGGCTCCGGCATATCGAGCCAGCGTCGGTAGGCCTTGAGCCGCCACTCCAGAAGCCACTCAGGATCGTTTTTCTTGGCCGAGATGAAACGGACGATGTCCTCGCTCAGGCCTTTGGGCGCGGTATCGGCCTCGATTTCCGTGACGAAGCCGTATTTGTAGGCCCGATTGCCCATCTCCTGGACTTGTTGGACCGTTTCGATGCTCGCCGCCATACCTTCTCCTGAACCTCTATTTTACTTGAACCGAATCTATTAAGTAATTGTTGAAACGTATTATTTCGCTCCTACGCTGGGCGCATTGGTTTTCGTTTCAGGCGCCAAGCCGAAACTCAGGAAGCTGGCCGCCATGTCGGCCAGGGTGACCTCGGAAAGCGCCCCATAGATCGCCTTGTTGACCCGGTCCCAGTTGCCACGCATGGGGCAGATCGAGGCCACTTCGCAGTCGTAATCGGAACCCTCGACACAGGCGGTAAGCGCGATCGGGCCCTCCAGCGCCTGGATGATCTCGGCGACCGAGATCTCCTCGGCCGCGCGCTTGAGGGTATAGCCGCCCGCGGCGCCCCGGTGCGACTCGATCAGGTGCTCGTGGGCGAGCGCGTTGAGCAGCTTGGCCACGGTCGGCAAGGGCACGCCGGTCTCCTGCGAGATCTGAGGCGCGGTGCGCAGACCCTTGGGATTGCGGCTCATTTGGGATAGCACGACCACGCCGTAGTCGGTCAGCCGGTTTAGCCGGAACATCGGGCTCTCCAATTCAGACCAATATGGTATGGATTACATATTCGAAATTTCAGAGGAATCAAGGGTTTTCTGCCGAAACCGGCAGGTTTCCGCCTTGTCAGACCGGTGCCGTGGGCCGGAATCAGGCGCCTGCACGCCGCATCTGGGACCAAGCGACAGAACGGTTGAATGACAGGGTTCTTGGCCGGAAATATTGAGAGAATAAAACATTTAGATTTCGAATGAGTATTAGGAAAAAAATGTAAACACAGTGTTGAAAATAAATAAATAAAGTCACGACTAATTGAAAGAGTGTCATTCACATCTTCTATAATTCCCATAGATGCTTGCTTTAGGCAAAGTATTTCATGCGCGTTCGTGAATGAAATGCTTGCAAGCAAGTATTGGAGGAATTTCCATGGTGCAGAAACGGATAATCCTGCCGATTTCGGCAGCGATGGCGGTTTCCTTGGGCGCATGGGCGACCCCTGGATCGGCGCAGACGCTCGACGAACTCAAAGCGCAAATTCAGGAAATGTCCACACGGCTCCAGGAATTGGAAATCAAACAAGAGCAACTCGAAAAGAAGACCGACGAGACCGTTGCGGACTCGCAAACCGTGACCTCCGGCAAGAAAGGCGTGAAGCTTACCGTCTCCGGCCAAGTCAACCGTGGCGTGCTGTTTGCCGACAACGGCGACGATTCGGAATTCTTCTATGTCGACAACGACAACTCTTCCACCCGGGTGCGCTTCGTCGGCGTGGGGCAGTTGACCGACGACATCAGCGTCGGCACGCAGATCGAGGTGCAGTTCGAATCGAACTCCACCGCGGCGATCTCCTTCAATCAAGACAGCCCGGCCGGTCCCAACAACTTCACCGAACGCAAGCTCGAACTCTATGGCGACAGCAAACGACTGGGCCGTCTCTGGGTCGGCCAGGGCGATACGGCTTCGAACGGCACCTCCGAAGTGGATCTCTCCGGCACCTCTGTCGTCGCCTATTCGGGTATCGCCGATATGGCCGGCGGACTCGAGTTCAGCACGGATTCCACCGGGGCCATCGGGCCACAGATCAACGCCGCGTTCAGCAACTTCGATGGCCTCAGCCGGGACGACCGGCTGCGCTACAACACGCCGCGCTTCGGGGGCTTCATGGCGTCCGCCTCGGTTATTGACGGCGGCTCTTGGGATGTTGCGGGCCGGTTCTCGGGGGATGTCTCCGGGACCAAAGTGGCGGGCGCGGTTGCCTATGCCGACGCTAATTCGCGTCAAGGGTTCGAACAGTTGAATGGTTCGGTTTCCGTGCTCTTGCCGATGGGCCTCAACTTCACCGCCGCGGCCGGCACGCGCGACGTCAAAGGCGGTGGGGACGACCCGGTGTTCTATTACGGCAAGCTCGGGTATAAGTTCGACGCTATCGACTTCGGCGGCACGGCGGTTTCCATCGACTATACGATGGCCGAGGATATCGATGTG
>CAXMQD010000577.1:0-8859 GCA_964194965.1 uncultured Acidimicrobiia bacterium
CCGATCTTTGCCGTCTACACCTTCATCGCGCGTCAGTGGTGGCTAAAGCCATTCTTCGCGATTGTCGATATCTTCCCGATGGATCCCACCAATCCGATGGCGATCAAGTCGTTGATCAAGGAAATCCAACAGGACCGTCACTGCGTTATCTTCCCGGAAGGCCGGCTTACCGTGACCGGGGCGCTGATGAAGATTTACGAAGGTCCCGGCATGATTGCCGACAAGGCCGACGCGATGCTGGTTCCGGTGCGAATCGATGGCGCCCAGTACACGCCATTCTCCCGCCTAAGGGGAAAAGTCCGGCTCCGCTGGTTTCCTAAAATCACGATCACGATCCTAGAACCCCGGCGTTTCGAGATACCAAAAGAAGTGATGGGGCGTGCGCGGCGTCAGCAAGCCGGTGCCAAGCTCCACGATGTCATGAGCCAGATGATCTTCGAGACCTGCGATTTTCGTAAGACCTTGTTCGAGGCCTTGTTGGATGCCCGGTCCATCCACGGGGGAAATCACCCGGTTTTGGAGGATGTTGAACGAAAACCGATGAATTACAACGGGCTGGTGCTGGGCGCCTTCGTTCTCGGCCGGAAGATCGCGCGACTGTCGGCCGCGAAAGAACATGTCGGCCTGTTTTTGCCGAACTCCGTTGGTGCCGCGGTTACGTTTTTCGCCCTCCAGGCCTGCGGGCGCGTACCGGCGTTGTTGAATTATTCGACGGGTACCAAGAATATGATCTCGGCGCTGGCGGCCGCGAAGATCGAGACGATCATCACGTCACGCCGGTTCGTGGAGATGGCGAAGTTTGACGACGTGATCGAGACTTTGGCTGCGCACGCCCGCATCGTTTATCTGGAGGATCTTCGAAAAGAGGTGTCGATCGTCGACAAGGTCGTAGGTTTGTTGGCACGCCTGGCCGCGCGCTTTGTCCATCGGCGGGCCAATGCGAGATGGGACGATCCCGCTGTCATTCTGTTCACCTCGGGATCGGAGGGCACGCCGAAGGGCGTGGTGCTCAGCCACGGAAATCTACTCGCCAACATCAACCAATTGGCGGCAACGATCGATTTCAATCCCACGGATATCGTATTCAACGCGCTGCCCATGTTTCACTCCTTTGGGCTCACCGCCGGAACGCTTTTGCCGGTTCTATCGGGCGTCAAGACGTTCGTCTATCCCTCGCCGCTGCACTACCGGGTCGTGCCGACCCTGGCCTACGATACCAACGCCACGATCATGTTCGGCACCGACACTTTCCTCACCGGTTACGCCCGGGCCGCACACCCCTATGACTTCTACAGCCTGCGTTACGTCTTCGCCGGCGCCGAGAAGGTCAAGGTGGAGACCCAGCGCATGTGGGCGGACAAGTTTGGCCTACGAATACTTGAAGGCTACGGCGCCACCGAAACATCGCCGGTCATTTCGTCCAACACGCCGATGCATTTCAAGGCGGGGACGGTCGGGCGGCTGATGCCGGGAATGACCCATGAACTCGAAGCCGTGCCGGGCATCGAACATGGCGGCAGGCTCACCGTCTCGGGCCCGAACATCATGCTCGGCTATTTTCGCACGGAGAATCCGGGCGTGCTGGAAAAACCGGCGGGCGGCCGCTACGACACCGGCGATATCGTGTCCCTCGACGACCACGGCTTCGTGACGATCCGGGGCCGGGCCAAGCGCTTCGCCAAGATCGCCGGCGAGATGGTTTCCCTGAGCGCGGTCGAGAGCTACGTCAACGACCTTTGGCCGGAACACATGCACGCGGTGGTCAATGTCCCCGACCCGAGGAAGGGAGAACAGTTGGTGCTGGTCACCGAGAAACCGGACGCCAGCCGCGAACCGCTTATCGCCTATGCGAAGGATCGGGGAATCGCGGAAATCATGGTGCCGAAGACCCTAAGAATCATCGACAAGATGCCCGTATTGGGCACCGGAAAACTGGACTACGTCGAGGTCGCGAGCCTGGCCGAGACCGGGGCTTGATCCGCTGAAAAGCCAAAATTCCAGGAGGCCTACCCTCGATTATCGTGCCTAACCGCTTGGCTTGATGTTCTGGTTCAGGCGAAACAGGTTGGTCGGGTCGTACTTGGTTTTGAGCGCGCCCAGGCGGTCGTAGTTAGCGGCACCGTAGCTGGTGCGGACCAACTCCTCGCCTTCCTCGCCGAGCCCGGCGAAGTTGAGGTAGGCGCGGCCGTTCGAGTGGTGCTTCATGTCGGCCCAGAAGGCGCGCGCCCAGGCGAGGTTCTTCTCGTCGTCGGCCGCGTCCTCCCAGATCCCGTCGATGCTCAGCATCCAGCCCATGTCGCGATCGCCGAAGGCGGTGGCGTCCCCGGCCACCCGGGCCGTCGCGGCGCCCATGTACCAGACCGAGCAGAGCGTCAGATCGGAGGGGCGATCGGCCGCACGCGGCGCGATCTCGTCGATCATCCCATCGTCGAAACCGTTGAGGTAGACCGACTTGAAGTAGGCGCGGTGGACGCCCTTGGGAAACAAGCCGTCATAGAGTTGCTGAATATCGCAGTAAGACATCTGGCCCGACAAATCGAGCAAGGGCTCGGCCAACTCGCGCAGCGGCTGGACCGCCCGCTCGCCCTCGTCCGCGGGGCCGGCCCAGACGCCGCCAAGCGTCATTACTTTGGCGCCCCAGGTCTCCTTGGGATACTCGGGATCTTCGGGAACAGTGGCGAACTCGACCATCGAGCCGCCGATTTCGTCGGGTGCCGTCGCCATGAAGTCACGCCAGCCGCGCATCACCCGGGGCGCGTCCTCGGCCGGGTAGATGACCCCGAGGAACATGACCGTCGGCCCGACGGGATGGACCTGGAACTCGAACGAGGTCACGACGCCGAAATTGCCGCCGCCGCCGCGCACGCCCCAAAACAGCTCGCCGTTCTCGCTCTCGCTGGCGGTGCGCAAGACCCCGTCGGCGGTGACGATGTCGACCGAGACCAGATTATCGAGGCTGAGGCCGTATTTGCCGCGCAACCAGCCGAGGCCGCCGGCCAGGGTCAGGCCACCGACGCCGGTTGCCGAAACGACGCCGCCAGGCGTCGCCAGACCGTGAACTTGCGCCTCGCGGTCGAAGTCGCCCCAGGTGGCCCCGCCCTGGACCCGGGCGCGCCGCGCCTTGGGATCGACGTGCACCGCGTTCATAGCCGAGAGATCGATCAGGATGCCGCCATCGCAGGAGCCGCTGCCCGCCGAATTGTGACCGCCGCTCCGCACCGCCGTGAGCATTCCGTTCTCGCGGGCGAAATTCACCGCGTCGATGACATCGGCGGTCCCGCTGCACCGCGCGATGAGCGCGGGCTTCTTGTCGAACATACCGTTCCAGATCAGCCGCGCGCCGTCGTAGCCGTCATCGCCCGGTTGAATCAATTCGCCGCGTAGACTCGCGCCCAATGCCGCGATCGCCGCCTCGAGATCCGCCCCCGAGGATGCTCGTGGATCGGAATGCCCTTCTGCCATGTCTTGCCTCCCGTGTTGGTGCTCTGGCCGAATCCATCGCGGTCGAAAAATAACCTTGGGCAGATGGCCTCGTAAGGGGCAGAATAGCCAAAAACAGGGCAAATGTGACATTCTCACTCAGGGGGAGATCATGAGCGCGTCCGAAACCAAGCTACCCCGTGTCTACCTGCTCGCATCGGAAGACACCTCACCCTCGGTGCTCTACGGGCTCTTCGATGTCTTGAGCACGGTCGGTGCCGTCTATCCCGAGATGACCACCGGAGAACCTGGGAAGCATTTGCTCGACGTAAAGGTCGTAGCCGCCACCGCCGAGCCCTTCCGCTGTTATGGAAACGTGTTGGTCGAACCGGATTTCGCCGTCGACATGTTGACCGAGACGGATGTCGCAATCGTTTGCGATATGTACCAACCGATCGATTCGCCACCCCGCGGCCGCTACCCGCGCGAAATCGATTGGATAAAACGAATGCATGCCAAGGGGGCGATCGTCGCTTCGGTTTGCTCGGGCTCCCTCATCCTCGCGGAGGCCGGCCTCCTGGACGGACTCGAAGCCGCCGGGCATTGGGCCTATCGGGAAATGTTTCGCAAATTCTACCCAAAGACAACGATGCGGGAAAACGCGATCCTTTGCGTTGCGGGCGAGCGGGACCGGATCGTGACGGCCGGTGCCGTCGCCTCTTGGCAGGAACTGGCGCTGTATCTTATCACCCGGCTCTGCGGATCCGAGCAGGCACTCCGAACCACCAAGGTCTTCTTGTTATCGGATCATTCCGGCGGACAACTTCCTTTCGCCGTAATGACGCCACGACTGCAGCAAGCCGACGCCGTAATCGGCGATTGCCAGGTCTGGATCGCGGAAAATTATGCCTGTTCCAACCCGGTTGCGCGCATGACCGCGCGAGCCGGCCTCAAGCCCCGCACCTTCGCACGACGGTTTCGTTCGGCAACCGAATACCAGCCAATGGACTACGTGCACGCGATCCGCATCGAGGAGGCAAAGCGACTCTTGGAAACCAGCGATATTAACGTCGAAGAGGTTTCTCACGCGGTCGGTTACGAAGACTCCACGTCGTTCCGGCGCCTGTTCAAGCGCAAGGGAGGCCTGACACCGGCGGCCTACCGCCGGAAATTTACAGGGCTCGGCGCGTCCGGACCTGGTTAAGTGGAATTTCAGGCCGGGACGCGGACTCTCGCCCACAACGCCTGGACATCCGGGCGCGCTTGGGAAACACTCCGCGCCGTCGGTTTTCCCCCCTCCCCCCCTTTAATGGAGACCCTGCCCGATGACCGTCCGCAGCGGCCGTGAATTCCTGAGCATTCCGGGCCCGACCACGGTTCCCGACGAAGTCCTGAACGCCATGCACCGCCCGGCGGTGGACATCTATTCGGGCCCGCTCGAAGGCATCACCATGTCCTGCCTCGACGACCTGCGGCGGGTGTTCCAGACCAAGGGCCGGACCTACATCTACATCGCCAACGGCCACGGCGCCTGGGAGGCGGCGTTGAGTAATACGCTCAGCCGGGGCGACAAGATCCTGGTGCTCGAGAGTGGCCAGTTCGCCACCGGCTGGGGCGAGATGGCGAAGATGCTCGGGCTCGAGGTCGAGGCGCTGCCCGGGGACTGGCGCCGCGCCGTCGACCCGGCCAAGCTGGAGGCGCGCCTGCGCGACGATGCGGCCCGGGAGATCAAGGCGGTGCTGGTGGTCCAGGTCGATACCGCTTCCTCCGTGGTCAACGATATTCCGGCCCTGCGCAAAGCCATCGAGGCGGCCGGCCACCCGGCGCTCTACATGGTCGACGCCATCGCCTCGCTCGCCACCATGCCCTTTGAGATGGACGACTGGGGCGTCGATCTCGCGGTCACCGGCTCCCAGAAGGGCCTGATGACGCCGCCGGGTCTGAGCTTCGTGGCCGCCGGCGCGCGGGCCGTGGCGGCGCACCAGGGCGCCGGGCTGCGCACCGCCTATTGGGACTGGACCGCGCGCGAGGGCGAGGAGCACTACCGGAAGTACTGCGGCACCCCGCCCGAGCATCTGCTGTTCGGCCTGCGCAAGGCGCTCGACATGCTGTTCGAGGAAGGCTTGGAAAACGTCTTCGAACGCCACCGCATCCTCGCCGAGACGGTACGCCGCGCGGTCGCGGTCTGGGCCGCGGGCGGGGCGCTCGACTTCAACATCACCGAACCCACCGAGCGTTCCGATTCGGTCACCACCCTGATTTTCAATAACGGCCGCAACCCGCGGCCGCTCTTGGACTACTGCAATCAGAAATGCGGCGTGGTGTTGGGCATCGGTATCGGGGCCTCGAGCGGCAAGGCGATCCGCATCGCCCACATGGGCCACGTCAACGCGCCCATGGTGCTGGGCACGCTCGGCGGCCTCGAGGCCGGCCTGATCGCCCTCGACATCCCCCACGGTCCCGGCGCCCTGCGCGCCGCCACCGAGTGGCTGGGCCGCTCCGTACCGGCGTGAGCGCGGCACCACAGGAAGCAGAACTCAAACCTGAGATAATTCCTGTATAGCTTTGATTCACGGCATATATTTCAACAATCTTCGCGGCGATTTCTACGGCGGCCTAACGGCTGCGGTGGTCGCCCTGCCCTTGGCACTGGCGTTCGGCGTGGCCTCGGGCACCGGCCCGGTCGCCCTGCGCCAAGCCGCGGCCACAGTCGCCGCGAAGAGCGACCCCGCCGAGCACGTAGACGGTTAAGTGGCGTGCTCAATTCGGTTACATCCCAAAACCGTTGGCGCTACAATCGGGGCGGTTCGTCATAGGTTCGATTTTTTCCGCCGGGACCCTCCTAACACCGAATCGGACGTTTTCGGAGCAAGGAATGGAGATGACCGACCGCGCATTACCGTTTGCAATCGTCGCGATAATATTCGGTCTATTGCTCTTCGGCTGTGCTGGAACCGTGGCGACATCGGAGAGCCTGGGCCAAGCACAAGACACGCCCATCGGCCCGGTCCTCGTGGCCCCCGATGGCAGGACGCTTTACACTTTCGATGAGGACGACGAAGGTGTCTCGAATTGCTCGGGCTTGTGTGCCGCGGCATGGCCGCCGTTGCTGGCGCCGGACAGTGCTCGTGACACGGACCGCTTCACCGCGATCACGAGATCGGGCGGCGAGCGACAATGGGCCTATAACGGACAGCCCTTATACCTTTATATCGGGGACTCGATGCCGGGTGACGTCGACGGAGACGGAGTCGACGGTGTCTGGCACGTTGCAAGGCCCTGACGGTCTTTTCATAACGCCGGAAGCCGAGACATTCCGGGCGCACTTCGGACTCAACGACCGATTCGCGGAACTGGACCCAGACTACTGGATTGGACGACGGTCTATTTCTTTTTTCCGTTGCCATTGCCGCCGCCACCGCCGCCGCCTCCGGGACCGCCGCCGTTCGAACCGCCACCACCGGCGGATGGGTAAGCGGCCCCCGCGCTGGGCGCCGACGCGTGGGCGGCACCGTCCACGGACATCACAGTGAAGGTATAGGTCCCGTTCGTCGAAGCGCTGCTGTCGTCAAACGTCAGTCCGTTCGTGCTGCCGACCATGGTCCCATCGCGGTAGATCCGATACGAGCTTATCCCGGTTCCGGGATCGACATCGCTCGCCGCACTCCAGGTGACCCGGACCGTCTGCTGTCCCTTCACTTTTTTGGTGGTCGTCGCGACATTGGCCGGAGCCAAGGGATCGACCGTATCCAATCGCAGATTCGCGGAGCCAATCCCGTCGTTACGCAGGCCGTCGATATCACTGGCTGTCACCGTCAGGCCGTAGTTATCATCGAACCAGACGTCGGCGCTCAAAAGGATCGGATTCGACTCCGCCGCCGGCGCCAGGTCTACTACCGACACGGTCGAGAGCCCGCCCGTCAGGCCCAGAGCGGCCAGATTGTCGGACAAGTCGAAGCTTGCCGGATCACAGCCGGCGGTGTCGTTGTTGGTGATCGTCACGTCGTAGGACACGGGCCCGGCCGTCGCGAGGAGCTGGCTGGGTGGCGCCACCGCCACCGAGGGCGCGGCTTTGACGCAACTGTCGAATGATATCTCCACGGCGACGGATCCGGCATCACCGCTGATCTGGGTCACGGTAATTCCGTTCACCGAATCGAAAAAGGATTCGCCATCGGCCAAGGCATCGATGAAATACGACCAATTGTCTGTTTCACCGGCGTGGTGAATGTTCACGCCCGAGATGTAGCTCGAACTGAGGTTCGCGTCGAGCCCGCTCCGCTGGCGGTAGGACAGATAGTAATCCTGGGTCGTGTTTGGCCGATCGATCTTGAGGACCTGTGGATCGACGGTCGCGGCCGGGTCGCTGCCGAGCGGCGCAATATCGTAGATTCCGCCGGCGACCACGGTGAGCACGGTGCCGGAGAAATTGTCGAACCAGCCAATCTGATCGACATGGGCGCTGTTGAACTTACGCTCGCTGCAGCAGTAACCCATGATATCCGAGGTGTCCCCGTATTCGGAATCTAACGTGAGATTGTTATCCAGGTCGGTCGCCGCGTGATGCCAACCGTGGTTGTGGCCGATCTCGTGCGCGTAGGCGACGACATCATTGCGCGTCGACCAAGACAGGCGCTGTGTCGTGCCGCCGTAGGAACCAAGCTGGCCGAGCGCAAGCCAACCGCAGTCCGAGATCGAACTCGGCGGCACCAAGTAGACTTTATGATGATACTGCGACAGGTCGACACCCGCATCCGTAGCGGCCTGGTCGGCGTCGCTCGCGATCGTGTAATAAGGACAGCCCGCGTTATATGGAATGTTGTCCAGGATGATAACGTCGTCGGTCCGGGTTCCGGGAAAAGCCATTTGCCCGAATGAGGCCTCTTGATACAAGGTGTCCACGGAAAACGAACCCGTGAACATCTCGGCGGCCCCGGTCTGGGCCGTGGTCTCGGTGTAATAATCGGGCGCGGTGGCCATATTGACGATCATCAGGATCGCGCGGCGCTCGATCGCGCTCGGCGATTCGGCCGCGGTGGGCTCCTCGGCTTGGCTTTCCTCCGCCCCGTCTTGCTGCAAGCCGGGCGCGATGTCCTGAACCCAAACCTTCGCCCCCAAACCACGCCCGGTCACCGAAACCTTGTCGCCGGTGCGCAACGACGGCGGCGCGGCGCGCTCGAACCGCAGCTCGTAGACCGTCCCGGTTTGACGTTCCCGTAAATGGTACACGAACTCGGATTTGCCGCGTTCGAAGTAGTCGATATGAACCACCAAAATTTCGCCCTCCAAGGCGATGGTGGGCGCACCTTCGTGCTCATCGGCAATCGCTAGGCCGTCCCAACCGGTGAGGCCGAGGACCGCGGCCAATACGAACAACCCCTGACGGAAAATTGATTTCTTATACACGGCACGCCACCCTTGGTTAATATCATTGAAGTA
>CAXMQD010000578.1:0-8136 GCA_964194965.1 uncultured Acidimicrobiia bacterium
TAACACACTGTTATTAAATGATAATTGTTGCTGGCTGTGCACCCAGTCCTGAGCGAACCAGTCTCAGCGAGGTTTTCCCTGTAAACAGGGAATTCGGACTTCAGACCGCAGAGACGGGTTCGCTCGAGACTGCCTGCACCGCCATTTTCCGAATAACTCATATAAAATAAAAACTTATTGAGTTTGGCTTATAGCCTCCCAGAGCCGGCTGTCGTACCAACTGTGACCTGGCAATGAGATGTGGCAACCCTATGGGTCATGCCGTCACTGGATAGCCTCGACCATCACGCGCAACTACCGTATGAGATTGCCGGTATCGGCCGCGCGCAGACAGCCTTCTTATTCGACTCTTTTCCGGAAATCTTTCCGTAAAAGCCCACTTGATGACCACCGGGCCAGTTTTTTCCCAGATCTATGGCGTAGGCGGTTCGGATACGGCCCGGTCACCACCAGCGAGCGGTTTCCTTGCAGTGCCCGATCCAGAGCTGCTTGGTCTAGCTCCGTGCCTTCCTTGATAAGGCAAGCGCCGCTATCGTGAATGTCCACTACAATCGCCTCACCGTCGCATTCCGCATGCATCACATTTCCGGAACAATCGACGGTTTCGATTTGCAAGCCCTCTGAAGAAGAGCAGCGAAAAATGGTTCGCCCTATATCGTCAACGGTCACTTCGAAATCGAAGTGAGGCTCCTGCGCGACTGTAGGCTGTAGCCCACTAAGAGTTATGACGCTTGCCAGCAGTGCTGATGAGATCGTGAGAATTTTCATGATGCCCACCGTATCCAAAGCCTACCTGGCCGTTCTGACATAATTTCCAACTCCTCATTCGGGTAAATAATATTACGAGATAACATGTTAAAGATATGTAAAAACTAAGCTATATGATCGCATTTTAGATATAAAACGATGATATCAAGAATTGATTTCTTAATATTTTTAATAAGAACTCTAGATTAACGAAATTAAATCTCTAATTATTTGTAATTAGGGTTAATTAGGGCTGGAATTGGAAGAAACCACAATTTTTCAGATTACTCGCAGCTTGGATTAGCCGAATTTACGGCTTGAGGATCGCCGAAGCTCGGCCGTTCTCGAGTAGCGCTATTGGCTATTCCCGCCGATGAGAACGTGGCAAAGCTCATCCCAGGTATCCGCCAGCCATTGCCAGGATTACGGCTGTCTGGCCACTCGAGGGGGGTGGCGAAGGCCCGCCGCTCCGCCTCTCACTGCGCCGCTCCCCCTCCTCTCACTGCATCGCGACCATTTCCTTCGGCCCGGCCTTGGATTTCACGATCTCCATGTAGTGGCGCCGGCGCCGGGCCAGTTCGCGGTCGGTGTAGATTTCCGAGAACAACCAACGCAGGCCCGCCTCCAACTCGCCGACCGACATGTGTTTGGGTTGAAAGTTGACGTCGAACAAGGTGCAGCGATCCCAGAACCGCTCCTGGAGCAAACGGCCCTCGGCGCGCAGGCGCCGGTAGAGCGGCGTGCCCGGGAACGGTGTCGGCACCGTGACCTGGACCTCGAGCAGCTTGGACTCGACCACGAAGTCACGCAGCTTCTCGAAGATGGTTTCGGTGTCGCCGTCGAGTCCGACCACGAAGCAGCCGTTGACGGTGACCCCGCGCGATTGGATTCTCTCGATCGCGCCCAGGTAGCCGTCGAAGTGTCGCCGCTTCCAATGGCGCGGATCGACCCCGTTCAGCGAGTTGGCGTTGGGGCTTTCGAGGCCGATCAGGATCTGCTTGCAACCGCTTTCGGCAAGCAAGTCCAGTAACTCCTCATCTTCGGCGACCGAGACGTCGGTCTCGGTGAACCACGAGATGCCGAGCGGCCGCACCGCCTTGAGGAAGGCCTTCGACCATTTTCGGTTGACGAAAGTGTTGTCGTCGGCGAGTTCGAAGAAGATGTTCTGTTTGACCTCGAGCGCGGTCCGGATTTCCTCGATGACGAGGTCGACCGGTTTCTGCTGGTAGCTGCTGGTGATGCGCAGGCTGGCGGCGCAGAACTCGCAGTCGTGCGGACAACCGCGCGAGGTTTGCACGGTGATCCGGTTGTAGGGCCGGTCGCGCAACAGATCGAAGCGCGGCTTGGCGTAGTGCCCGGGCTCGAACACGCCGGCGCGCAGGCCGTCGTAACGCGGCCTCAAGCGGCCGGCCCGGAAGTCCTCGATCAGTCCGGGCCAGGCGCCCTCGGCGCCGTTGACCACGATCGCATCGGCGTGCGTGGCCGCCTCGTCCGGCATCAGGGAGACGTGCAAGCCGCCGAGCACCACCGGTATGCCGGCGGCGCGGTAGCGGTCGGCCAGCAGGTAGGCGTCCTCGATCATCGCCGTGAACGAAGAAATGCCGACCAGGTCGAAGGGCTCGAGCTCGCCCTCGGGCGGCAGTTCGTCGATTTCGCGATAGGCCACCTCGACGTCGTCGGGGGTGAGCGCGGCCACGGTCAGCAATCCGAGGCTCGGCAGGGTCGCGATCACCTTGCCGCGGTTGACGAACTGCGGCAGGGTCACGCCGAGGGCCGCCAGCTCCTTGTCGCGGACCCGGACCCCCGACATGGCGATCAGCCCGACTCTCATTGCGGCCTCCCCGCCGGTGCCGCCGCAAGGGCCCGGATCAACTCCCGCATGTTGGAAACCGACGACAGTTCCTGGTCGCTCAGGGTGACGTCGTATTCTTTCTCGACCGCCGCCATCAGTTCGAGGCGGTCCAGGCTGTCCATGCCCAGGTCCTCGGAGAAATCCGCCGTTTCGGAGACCTGCCCGAGATCCTGGCCGATAAACTGCGCCACGGTCATGCGGATCGATGCTTCGGCAATGCGTTCCTGCGCTGTCATGACTTCCTCCTGTGGTTCTCGTTCGATCGTCGTTCCCGGTTCCTGGCGGGTCAGGCGTCGGCTTCTGGATTTCCCTCTCCCGCAACCGCGTTCAGCAGGCGCAGTAGGTCCCGCAGGTTGGAGATCGATGCGATCTCGTCGTCGCTTAGATGGACGCCATGCTCCTGCTCGACCGTCGTCATGAGGTTGAGGCGGTCGATGCTGTCCAGGCCGATGTCATCGGATAGATCGTCGGTCACGGCTACGTCCTTTCCGACGTAACGGGTGACGGTTTCGACGACGGCCCGTTCGGAAATATTCTCTTGCCCGTTCATCCCTCCCTCCTCCGTTCAGAATTGAGCCGACACCAGTCCCCGGCAGGCGCCGAACGCGCACAGCGCCAGGGCCGCGAACACGCAGGCCACGGGGATCGGCATGAGGTAGAGCAACGCGGGTTGCCAGGCGGCGGCCAGCAACAGCGGTGGCAAACCGAGATTGCCCAGGTTCATGAACTTCAACGCCCGCCGGGCCGCGGGCCGGCCGAGCTCGAGGCGCCGCCAGTGCCCGGCGACCGCCAAGTTGATCAGGCCAAGCCCGAAAAAAGCGATGTGCCCGAGGCGCAGGAAACGCCGCGGCAGGTCGCCGTAATCCCCGATGGATTCGGGCACCGGAATCGGACCGCCGAACGACCACAGCCCCAGGATCATGCCGGAGGCGACACCGAGCAACAGGCTGGCAAATCCGACGGCGCGGTTCAGGGATGGATCCGCCGGTGCGAACCTGGCCGCTTCGGTGTCCCACGTTGTCGCCTGGCCGCCGGTTCCCCTTACGGGGGCGCTTCCGGTGGTCCCACCCAGGTTCATCGCTTGCTCCCAAAAGGTATGCGTGAACATTCACTCATCCTCCCTGAAAAAATTATGGCTTCAGCACCCTCCATGCGGCATCCGCAATGGTGTCCGACAAGCTGGCGATGCTGCGCTTTATCCGGTCGCCGAGAATCCGCGAGTCGATGACCTGGTTCACCATCCCCAGCACCATCGAGGCGGCGACGTCCGGGTCCTGTTTCGGAATTTCGCCGACCCGCATGCCCCGGCTCACCACGTGGCGAACAACTAGGTAGGGATTGGGCAAGCGCGGATTGAGCCGCTGCACGTGCCCGTGGCGGGCCAGGAACAAGTAGGTGAACAGGTCCTGGTCGGATTCGTAGACGTGGCAGAAGTAGCGGATCATGGATTGAATTTTCTCCTGCGTAGAATCTTCGGCTGCTTGGACCCGGTCCAGATGGCGCCCCAATTCGGCATAGCTGTCTCGAAACAGAATCCAGGAGAGCTCGTCCTTACTCTTGTAGTGGCGGTAGAGCGTGCCCTCGGCGATTCCGGCCGCCTCCGCGATATCCCGGATGGTCGTCTCCTTGATACCTTTCCTGGCGAACAGGCGGAGCGCCGCCCTATCGATCTGTTGCCGTGTTTGTGAGCCGTCTCTCACGGGAACCTCAGTAAGTGAACGCTCACTCACACTACGCTTTCGGGGTCGCCCCGTCAAGTGGATCCGGCACTGGCCGAGTGTGCCTCGTTTCGCCTTTAGAAGGAAAATCCCCGGCCGGAATCGCCCCGAGGCTGGTTGCTTTCTTCGCGTTTCTTCCCGGGCGGCGGCCCGGACGGCGATATTGTGTTAGTCTGCCCGGCCGAGGCGGCATCGGGCCGCGACACTGAATTTGGGGAGGGCAACGATCATGGCCAAGGCCCAGGCGGCGGAACACAAGGCGGATTTCTCCGTCTCCCACCTCAAGGACGCGGTATTCAAAAGCGCGGGTTTGCGCGCCTTCTTCGAGTACCGCGACCTCGGCATCGAGGCGGCGACCGGCGGCCGGGCCGGCGCCCACGTGATTCGTGCCAAACCGGGCGCCGGGCACGGCGGTACCGGCTGGCACCGGCACGCTCTCGACATGCAGTTGGTTTACATTCTCAAAGGCTGGGTCAGGTTCGACTACGAAGGGGTCGGCGAGGTCCTGCTCGAGGCCGGCGCCTTCGTGCACCAACCGCCGGGCATCCGCCACGTCGAGATCGACCACTCGGACGATGTCGAGATTCTCGAAATCACCCTGCCCGCCGATTTCGGGACCCAGACCTCGGAGGCCCCCGAGACCGTCGGGGCGGTGGCGGTCGGCGCGGCCGGGGAATAATACCAAGGACCTTTGGTATAAGCCGGAATCGAACGGGGCGGCCTAACACCGCCCCGTGATAGGGATTCTCAACTAAGCAAAATTCAGCTCTTGATCTCCCAGGCACCGTCCGGCTGCCGGCAGGCCCGGCCGTAGGTGTTTTGTGTTTTGCCTCCGATCACTGCGGTCGTCGTATATTCGCGGCAATAGCGGTTCTCGGCGACATGGATGGTCTTGGTCGGCGTGACTTGGTAGCGGGCGCCGCTGTCCGGGTTGTTCCAGACAATCTCCTGACCGTTTTCGGCGTGCTCCAGGGTTTGGGTCAGGCAGGCCTGGTCGGCTTCGTCCATGGAGCGGCCGATGTTGTTGCCGACCAGGAAACCGAGCAGGGTGCCGGCGGCGACCGCGGCCAACTGGCCCTTGCCGCTGCCGATCTGGGCGCCGGCCAAACCGCCGGCGGCGCCGCCCAGCAGGCCACCGATCAGATCCCGGTTGCAGCGCCCGCGGCCGATGTCGTAGGGCGCCACGGAGGCTTGCTGGACCCTGTGCTTGTTCTTGCCCTTGGCGCGGTGGCCCCAGGCTGGCGCCCAGGGTGGCGGCTCGGCGCTGGCCGGCGTGCTCCATACCGCACCGCAGGCTAGGATCAAAGCCGCCGCGGCAATGCGTTTCGACCTCGAGATATTTTTCGTCCGCTGCATTTTCTACTCCCTATTCGGTTACCTTGCCGAACCCCCGCACGCCAGGGTCTCGTTTTTGGAAGAGTCGGCGTATCACGAAGCTTGTGGGAAAAAGCAACACTGCGTGGCTGCCGGCCCGTCAGGGCGGTTTAGTTGAACCCGGCCCGGCCCTTGGCTTCGCGGTCGAGTACGTCCTTGCGAAAATCTTCGGCGGCTTTCTCGATCGTCCAGGGTTTGTAGCCCGCGGCGAGGGCATTTTCCGCGTACCATTTGCTGCGCAGCCGGGCCAGGCGCAGGCGCGCGTGCTGGCGCAAGGCGGTTATGCTGCACAGTATCGTGAGGCCCAGGGCGATCAGGGCCAGACTGAGCGGCCACCCCATGAACCAGGCGACCATGGGACCAATGACCGGGGAGCTCAGGTCCGGGCGTTCGAAGAGATTGCCCCAAACGGTCATGACCGAATGGGAATTCCACACGTTCCCGGTGAACCAGCCGTAAAGCTGGTACCCGAAGACCGCCACTCCGTAGTAAATCAGGCACAGGCCAAGCGTGATCATTGGAATTATCTCCAGTGTCCGGGGTTATAAATTATATGTGGGAAGTAAAAAATGTGTTAATAAGAGAACGTTTAATCATGGCAATATTAGCGCATTTACTACATGATTATATTATTATTTTATATATACAGTATTTTATAGATCTATCATTGTCATGATTATATATAATCTAGATTTTTGTTACATCCATTGCCTGCCAGATCAGAAATATTCCTTCTTCTCCGGCACCGGGGCATAACCCAGCGGCTCAGCGGCCTCCGCGCGTAACAGGCGCCTTGATTATCTCTCCGGCATCGATAAAAGTTAGCCGTGTCCGCGGCGCGCCGCTCGAGCCGGCCGCTATCGGGAGGGCTGCCATGAGCCGAATTCGAATACCCTTAAACCCGGACCCCGACGTCCAAGACCCCGACGCCGCCGAATCGAAAAACCGCCGGCAGTGGCCGCGTTATGCGTTTCCCGAACGAGAAAACTTCACGCTCACCGCAGATGGCCGCACCGTCACCTGTGTCATCGAGGACATTTCCCTCGGCGGCGCCCGGCTGCGCATGGAAGGGCCAGTGCCCGGTAACCTGGAGCTCTGGATCGAGCATCCGCGCCTGGGCCACGCCTTCGCCCGGCGATGCTGGAAAGCCAAGCATCATTTTGGCGTGATCTTCGATCACTCCGAACCCTCCCTCGCCTTCATCGCGGACTGCGTGGCTGAAGGGAGCGCGGCCGCGGTGCCGCCACCCGGCGACTAGCCGTGTTCCGCCAATATTCAACTATTTGGCAAGAAACTTCTAACTAACAATTGAAATTGCTTATATTTTCGCGGCCTGGCCGCCATCGACCACGAGCACCGAGCCGGTTATGAAACGCCCCGCCTTGGAGGCCAGCAGCAAGAGCGCGCCGTCGAGGTCCTCGGGCCGGCCGAAGCGGCGCTGGGGCACCCGCTTGACCATGGTCCGGCCGGCGTCGCTTTCGAGCACCTCGCGGTTCATCTCGGTCTCGATGTAGCCCGGCGCCAGCGCGTTGACCCGAATGTCGTGGCGCGCCAACTCGACCGCCAGCGCCCGGGTCAGGTTGATCAGCCCGCCCTTGGAGGCGCAGTAGGGCGCCAACTGGTTAGCCCCGCCGATCCCCATGATCGAGGCGATGTTGACGATCGCGCCGCCGTGGCCGAGCTTGGCCATGCGAGCCGCGACTTCCTGGGCCATGAGCCAAGCGCCCTTGAGGTTGGTGTCGAGCACCCGGTCCCAGTCCGCCTCCTCTTGTTCGAACACCGGCTTGTCGAGCGCGACCCCGGCGTTATTGATCAGAATCGAGACCGGGCCCAGTTCGGTCTCGGCGACGCACACCGATTCGCGCACCGAGGCCGGGTCGGTGACGTCGAGCGGTACCGCGATGGCGCGGCCGTCGAACGCCGCGATCTGCCGGACCAGCTCGTCGAGCGGCTCGGCGCGGCGCGCGGCGGCGGCGACTTTGGCGCCGTTGCGCGCGAGCGTCAGCGCGAAGTGCCGGCCCAGACCGCTCGAGGCGCCAGTCACGATGGCGACCTGGCCGCCGAGGTCGAAGAGTTGCGCGGCTTCGCTCATGGTTCCAGCGCCCGTGCCCGTTCGCGCAGCGTGAACTTCTGGATCTTGCCGGTCGATGTCTTGGGCAGTGGTCCGAAGACCACGGTCTTGGGTACCTTGTAGTGAGCCAGCATGTCGCGGCAGAAGTCGATGATCTCCTCCGCGTCGCCGTCGCCCGCCGCGCCATCCCCGCCCGCGCCATCCCCGCCCGCGCCGTCCCCGCCCGCGCCATCCCCACCCGCGCCGTCTTTCAGGGTGACGAAGGCGCAGGGCGTTTCGCCCCATTTCTCGTCGGGCCGGGCGACCACCGCCGCTTCCAGCACTTTAGGATGGCGGTACAGCGCCTCCTCCACCTCGAGGCTGGAGATGTTCTC
>CAXMQD010000579.1:0-1503 GCA_964194965.1 uncultured Acidimicrobiia bacterium
CGCCCCGGCCAACTCGACTCCCCAGCCGAAAAAAGTCGCCATCAAGCCAAGAAAGAAGGTAAATGCCGCCGAGGTGATTGCGACCGCGAGGCCGAAGCTGATCACGCCCAAAGTCCCGTGGGTCCCGTTTCTCGCCATGTCGGCCTCCATAACTTGCCGCCGGCAAAACGCCAGGCGGGGCCGGTGTCGCGTTCAGTCTAATATAGTTTCCACCGAATTGGAATTGCCCGGCGCGCGTCACGCCAGCGAATCGAGCAGGGCTTCCAGGTCTTGAATGCCGTCGAGCACGTGGTCGGCGAGCGTGGCCAGGCCGGCGCGGTCGCCGGTGCCGGTCAGCACGCCGACCACCAGCCCGGCCCCGGCTCGCTGGCCCATCTCCAGGTCGTGCCAATTGTCGCCGACCACGGCGACCTCGGCCGGCTCGAGCCCGGTGCGGACGCAGAAGCCGTGCACCATGCCCGGGTCCGGCTTGAAGCCGTGGCCGCTGTCGTAGCCGGCCGTAAAATCGAGCAGATCGAGCACCGCGAAGGGGCCCAGCGTCGCCTCGATGCCGCGCTGGCTGTCGTTGGTGGCGACGCCGAGCTTGAGCCCGCGCCGCTTGAGCCGCGCGAACAGCGGCGCCAGCTCGGTGACCGGCGTGGCCTGGGCCTGGCTCTCCTCCTCGAAGATGCGGTCCAGGAGGTCGGCCAGGTCGCGCGGCTCCCAGCCGTTCACATGGGGCAACCAGATCGCGGCGATCTCGGTGGCGTTGCCGGCGGCCAACGCGGTATTGGCGCCAACCCGGTCGCGATCGGGATCGTAGCCGCCGATAACCAGCAGCCGCTCGCCCAACTCCCGATCGCCGCCGGCGGCCGCCAGGGCAGCGGCCCGGTTGGCGCTCATCCAGGTCGCCGCATAGTCGAGCAAGGTGCCGTCCTTGTCGAACAGCACGCCGCGGATGGCGCGTGAGGGTCGCGTGGCGTCGGAATCGGGCATCGCGCGTGATTCTTGGGCGGATTGGCGGTTTGTCAAGCGATCGCCGACCGGGTCAAGATCGACAGCCAAACTCGGGCCGGTTCCTCTATCGCCGATTCCGCGCTAGGTTCGAGACATGGACGCGAGCTTCGATTACGTCATCGTCGGCGCCGGCTCGGCCGGCTGCGTGCTGGCCAACCGCCTGAGCGAGGACGCGGCCACGCGCGTGCTGCTGCTCGAGGCGGGGGGCAGCGACCGCAGCATCTTCATCCAGATGCCGACCGCGCTCTCCATTCCCATGAACATGCCGCGCTACAACTGGGGTTTCGAGACCGAACCCGAGCCGTTCATGAACGGGCGCCGGCTCGACTGCCCGCGTGGCAAGGTCCTGGGCGGCTCGTCTTCGATCAACGGCATGGTCTACGTGCGCGGCCACGCCCGCGACTTCGACGAGTGGGAGGCCCGGGGCGCCACCGGCTGGGGCTACCGCAACTGCCTGCCCTACTTCCGAAAGGCCGAAACCTGGACCGGCGGCGGCGACCAATACCG
>CAXMQD010000580.1:0-1565 GCA_964194965.1 uncultured Acidimicrobiia bacterium
ATTGCGAATACGAATGGCGTTGAACGCGCCGTTTTCTGATCTCGGCGGCAAACATCGGACCGAAACGGTTCCACCAGAACCGCACCGTCTCGTGGCAGATATCGATGCCACGCTCGAACAGCAGATCCTCGACCTGGCGCAACGACAGTGGATAACGGATGTACATCATCACGGTGAGGCGGATTACCTCGGGCGAACTGTTGAAATAGCGGAACGGATTTCTCATCCGTCGAGGCTACGGGCCGACCCTACCCGCTTCAAGCCAATTTGGTCTGACACTGCCACAATAGGTAATGTTTTGTGACGGGCCACGTCAGGCGTTTTCGCCGGCCACGTGGACTTCAATGCCAGCGGCGACGAGCGCGTCTCGAAGCGCGGCCGTCGGCACCGCACTCGTGACCAGGTCGTCGATCTGATCGAGTGGGCAGACGGTCTCGACGGACCGGACATCGAACTTGGACTCGTCGAGCAGCAGAAAGCGCCGGGCGGCGCGTTCAATCATGGTCCGCTTGACCCAGGTGGCCGCGGAATCCCGCTCGACCGGTCCTTCCCCGGTCAGACCGCTGGCGCCGATGATCGCCTTGGTGGCGCGAAATCGCTGCAGGAACGCGGCGGTCTCGGGACCGAAGACGCCCCCCTCCTGAACACGATAATCGCCCGGACAGAGCACGACCCGCGTCTCGGCCGACGGGCCGAGCGCGAGCGCCACGCCGAGGCAATTGGTCAGTACCGTGATGCGCGGCGCGGTAGCGGCGAGCAGCTGTGCGAAATGAACCGTGGTCGATCCAGCATCGATCATCAAGATGTCGCTATCCTCGATCGACTCCACGGCGCAGGCGCCAATGCGCCGGCGCTCATCGACCCGTTCGTGCGCGCGCTGGTTCACGGCGGCTTCGTGGAACGATACCGGGGACGCCGCGCCGCCATAGGTGCGGTCGACCAGGCCTTGCCGGCTCAACTCGTCGATATCGCGACGCACGGTTTCGGTCGATACGCCGAAGCGCAGGGCGAGATCGGAAATGCGCACCGATGAACCGACCCGGAGCGCCGCGATGATGCGTTCGAACCGCTCGCCGCGTTTGAGCCGCCCACCATCCGGCTCACTGCGGCGTGCGGCGCTGTCGGCGTCGTTCCGGTCTCTATGGGCTTTCATCATCGACGTCGAGCATCCCGCTGTCCGCGGCCAAGTCCAGAAAGGTGTAGCGATCGCGTATCTCGCGGGCGTGCCTCACGGCGTCGCGATAGAAGGCGCGCGGCCAATCGAGATCCTCCGGCCGGCGTGGCGCAGCGGCGCGGGCCAACACTTCCTCGAGCGCCGCCGCCGGAGGCAGGACCGCGCGCAAGCGCATCCGGAACGAGCCCCAGTTCTCCGCCAGCCGCGCATTCAGCGCCTCGGTGCGCGCGGCGTCGAAGCGCTTGGCGGCGAAGGCGGTCCAACAGGCCGCGCCCAACTTGGCCCCGAAGTGTTCGGTGACTTCCGCCTCGCTGAGCGCCGTCGCATGCAAGCGCGGCGCGGCGCCGTCGAGCAATCGTTCCTGTAGCCGCGCCATGGTCAAGGTGGTGAC
>CAXMQD010000581.1:0-9259 GCA_964194965.1 uncultured Acidimicrobiia bacterium
TGCGTTGGATCCACAGGCTGCGAAAGGTGCGCTTGCGCACCCGGCGGTCGCGGTAGGCGTATTGCAGCCCTTTTTCGACCCGCTCGATCGCGGCGCGGAATACGTTCTTGTTGCGGCCGCTGTAGCCCTTGGCCTGCTTGATGACTTTTTTGTGGCGGGCGTGCGTGGTCACGCCCCGCTTGACACGAGCCATATCCGGGCCTCCTCAGGCGTTGGGCAGGAAGTAGCGCGTGATGACCTTGGCGTCGGGCGCTGACATGATCTGGGTCCCGCGCGCCTTGCGCTTCATCTTCTGCGTCCGCTTGCGCAGGCCGTGCCGCTTCTTGGCGAAGTTCATCCGGACCTTGCCGGTGCCGGTCAGGCGGAACCGCTTTTTGGCGCCGCTCTTGGTCTTGAGCTTGGGCATTTCGCTGTCCTTATGCGTGGTAGAGATGAATTAGCGCGTCGTGAGCGGCTGGGCATGCCCTTGAAGCCGGACCGCTCGGGTCGCGAGGCGCCGGTTATAGCGGCGGTCCGGGGCAAATGCAAGGCACCCGGGGGCCCGGGCCGCGGCTTCCGGCGGCACGGCACGGTCCCGGGGGCGGGACTCGTTAAACCCCTGCCCGGGAGCCGAAAATCCGCCGACGATGCCGGTGGATGCCAATCGTCCGCCCGGTGACGGGGCCGCGCCCGGTGGCCGCTGTGGCGGCCCGCCGCCTAGCGGGGCGCCACGATCATGATCATCTGGCGGCCTTCCATCTTGGGGAACTGCTCGACCTTGGCGATCTCGTCGACTTGCTCGCGAACCCGGTTGAGGACCTTGAGGCCGAGTTCCTGATGGACCATCTCGCGGCCACGGAAACGCAGGGTCACCTTGACCTTATCGCCTTCTCCGATGAACCGGTTGATCGACCGCATTTTGACGTCGTAGTCGTGTTGATCGATGTTGGGGCGCATCTTGATTTCTTTGACGTCGATGATTTTTTGCTTCTTGCGCGCCTCGTTTTTCTTCTTCTGGTCCTCGTATTTGTATCTGCCGTAGTCGAGTATCTTGCAGACTGGCGGGTCCGCACCCGGCGAAATCTCGACCAGGTCCATACCGGCAATTTCGGCCCGCTCCAACGCGTCGGGTGTCGCGACGACCCCGACGTTCTCGCCCTCTTGGTCGATCAGGCGAACCTGGGCGGTAGCGATATCCTTGTTCACACGCGGTCCGTCCCGGGACGGCGTGAGGTTCATTGGTGGTCTCGCTATGGGTTGATCTCCTCCTCATCCCCATTGGTCGGCTTCAGCCCGGCGCTATCCCGCCACCGGGCCCGGCACACTTGCCATGGCCTGGGCCCTAAGACCCGGCCGGCGTCGTCGCCTCAGCGGTGACTTTAGCCACTGCTTCGTCGAGCGCAAGTATCTCCTGCTCCTTGCCGCCCAGGCGGCGCAGGGCAACCTTGCGCTCCTCGGCCTCGCGGCGGCCCACGACAGCGATGACCGGAACCTTGGCCAAGCTGTGTTCGCGCACCTTAAAATTGATTTTCTCGTTTCGAAAATCGGTTTCTACGCGCAATTCGGCGGCGGCGAAAGCGGCGCGGACCTCATCGGCATAGGCGTCCGCGTCGGAGGTGATGGTCGCCACCGTCACCTGCACCGGCGCCAGCCACAGTGGGAATCTGCCGGCGTATTGCTCGATCAGGATCGCCAGGAAGCGCTCGAAGGAGCCCAAAATCGCCCGGTGTAGCATGACCGGCCGGTGCTTGGCGCCGTCTTCGCCGATGTAGCTGGCATCGAGGCGTTCGGGTAGCACGAAGTCGACCTGCAAGGTGCCGCACTGCCAGTCGCGGCCGATGGCGTCGCGCAGCACGAAATCGAGCTTGGGCCCGTAGAAGGCGCCCTCGCCGGGGTCGAGACTGTACTCGATCCCGGTTTGCTCGACCGCCTCGGTCAGCGCGGCCTCGGCCTTGTCCCAGGTTTCGTCGGTTCCGGCGCGGGTCTCGGGTCGGTCGGAGAACTTGACCACCACCTCGTCGAAGCCCAGGTCGCGATAGACGCTCAGCAGCAACTCGCAATAGGCGACGGTCTCGCTGTTGATCTGCTCCTCGGTGCAGAAGATATGGGCGTCGTCCTGGACAAAGGCGCGCACCCGCATCAAGCCGTGCAGCGCGCCCGAGGGTTCGTTGCGGTGGCAGGCGCCGAATTCGGCCATGCGCAGGGGCAGATCGCGGTAGCTGGTGATGCCCTGCTTGAAGATCTGCACGTGGCAGGGGCAGTTCATCGGCTTGATCGCGAGCGTGCGGTCGTGGTCCGCCTCGACCGTGAACATGTGCTCGCGGAACTTCTCCCAATGCCCCGAAGCCTCCCACAACGAGCGGTCGACCATCTGCGGCGTATTGACCTCGACATAGCCGGCCGCCTCCAGGCGGGCGCGCATGTAGTTGCGCACCGTGCGATACAGCGTCCAACCCTTGGGGTGCCAGAACACCGAGCCGGCCGCCTCCTCCTGCTGGTGGAACAGGCCCATTTCGCGGCCGAGCCGCCGGTTGTCGCGCTTTTCGGCCTCCTCCACCATGCGCAGGTAGGCCTTGAGTTGTTTTTCGGTCTCCCAGCAGGTGCCGGTAATACGCTGGAGCTGCTCGTTCTTGGCATCGCCGCGCCAGTAGGCGCCCGAAACCTTGAGCAGTTTGAAGGCGTGGCCAAGCTTGCCGGTGCCCGGAAGGTGCGGGCCGGTGCAGAGGTCGAGCCATTCACCCTGGCGGTAAATGCTGATTTCCGCGTCCGGCGGCAGGATCTGGATGTGCTCGGCCTTGTACTTTTCGCCGCGGTCCTCGAAGAAGCGAATCGCCGCGTCGCGCTCCCAGATCTCGCGCGCGATTCCCTCGTCGCGGTCGACGATCTCGTGCATGCGCTGCTCGATTTTCTCCAGATCGTCCAGGGTGAACGGCTCGGCGCGGGCGAAGTCGTAGAAAAAGCCGGACTCGGTCGCCGGGCCGAAGGTCACCTGGGTGTTCGGATAGAGTTCCTGGACCGCTTCGGCCATGACGTGGGCGCAGTCGTGGCGCAGCAGCGCCATGGCTTGGTCATGGCCACGGGTGACGATCTCGACGCTCGCGTCGCCGTCGATCTCGGCGGAGAGGTCTTTGAGGTCCGGGCCGACCTTGATGGCCAGGGCGTCCTTTGCCAGCCGGGGGCCGATTGCGGTGGCGACGTCGAGGCCGGTTACCGGCTCATCGAACTCGCGCACGCTTCCGTCGGGCAGCGTGATGGCGACCATATTTAGGGGCTCTCGTATCTTTCTAAGGAGGGTCTAAGTCACAGCAATTTAAAAGGATTCCGAATTCTGTCAAGGACCGGGAGCGGTTCCGCCCCGGGGCTTACGTGGGCTGTTCCGCGCCCGAACTGGCCGCCGCCTCGGCGCGCAGAATTTCCTGGTAGATTGCCAACGTCGCCGCGCACATGTGGCGCTTGTCGAAATTGGCGACGACGTAGGCGCGGGCCTCCGCGGCCAGGCGCTCGCGTTCGCCGGCATCGAGTGCCAGTGCCACGCGGATCATCTCCGCCAGCCCGGCGGCATCGCTCGGTGGAAACAGGAACGCGGAGCGACTGCCGAGGGCCTGTTCGCGCGTCCCACCGTGGTCGCTGGTCACGACCGGGCAGCCCATGGCTTGCGCCTCGCTCACCACCCGGCCGAAGGCCTCGGGCTTGGTCGAGGCACAAATTACGACGTCGGCCAGCATGTAGGCGGCGGGCATGTCGTCACAGTGGCCGGGCAAAAATACCCGGCCGCTCTGGCCGCTGCGCGCGATCAGTTTCTCGAGTTCGCCGCGGTAGGTGGCGCGGTCCTGGTCCGAACCGACGATCACGCAGAGCAACTCGATATCGCCGAGGGCTTTCAGCGCCTCGATCAGCGTGTCGTGGCCCTTCCAGCGGGCCAGGCGGCCGGGCAGCATGACCAGCGGCACGCCGTCCGTTACGCGCCAGCGGTTGGCAAGCTGAATCACGCGCTCGGCGCTGACCCGCTCCGGATCGAAGCGGTCGAGATCGACGCCCCGGCGGATCACGCGAACTCGCGCCGGGTCGACCTTGTAGGTCTCGCGAATATGGCGTGCGATGAACTCGGAGGTCGCGATCACCCGTTCGCCCTTGACCATTATGGAGTTGTAATAGCGCTTGAGCGGGGAGGTCGATTTGTAGGTGCCGTGGAAGGTGGTGACGAAATGGCGCCCGGTCTTCTTGGCCGCCAAATATGCGCTCCAGGCCGGCGCGCGGGAACGGGCGTGGACGATGTCGACGTCGTGCTCCTCGATGACCGACGCCAGGCGCCCGACGTTGCGGCGTATGACCAGCGGGTTCTTGCTGGCCAGCGGCAGCTTGATGTGGCGCACGCCGGCGCGCTTGAGTTCGTACTCCATCTGGCCGCCCTCGGAGGCGATTAGGGGGGTGCCACCCGCCTCGGAGAGGGTCACCGCAATGTCCACGGTGCCGCGTTCGGCGCCGCCGGTCACCAACCGCGGCAAGACCTGCAGGACCACCGGTCGGCCTGCTTTCACCTTGGAAGCGGCGGTGTTAGGCTGGTCGCGATCAGTCATCGGCGATTCGAAATTGAGTTCGGCAAGGTCATGTCTAGCGCGGAACCGTTTCCACCCCCGGTGCCCGAAATCCTGTCACGGCCGGACGGCACCACCATCGCCTACCACAAGACCGCGGGCGACAAAACGGGAAAGCGTGCGCCTGGGTTGATCTTTCTGGGCGGGTTCATGTCAGACATGACCGGCACCAAGGCACTCGCGCTGGAGGCTCACGCCCAGGCCACGGGCCAGAATTTCCTGCGCTTCGACTATCTGGGACACGGCGCCTCTTCGGGCCGCTTCGAGGACGGCACCATCGGGCGCTGGACCGAGGACGCGATCGCGGTGCTCGACGCGCTGAGCGAAGGGCCGCAGATCCTGGTCGGCTCGTCCATGGGCGGTTGGATCATGTTGCTGGCCGCCGCGGCGCGGCCGGATCGGGTCGCGGGGCTGGTCGGCGTGGCCGCCGCGCCCGACTTCACCGAAACCCTCATGTGGCAACAGTTCTCTCCCGAGATTCGGGACACCATGGAACGCGACGGCGTCTACTACGAACCCAGCGAGTACAACCCCGAGCCCTACGCCATTACCATGGAACTGATCGTCGAGGGGCGGAATCACCTGCTGATGGACGCGCCGATCCCGATCTCCTGTCCCGTGCGGCTGATTCACGGTACCGCCGATCCGGACGTGCCCTGGAAGCTATCCCTGGACCTGACCGACCGGCTCGCTTCGGCCGACGTCGAGGTCACCCTGGTCAAGGGTGGCGGCCACCGCCTGTCCGAACCCGGGGACCTGGCCCGCCTGACCGCCGCGGTCGCCGCCCTAAGCGCCCAGCTTTCGGCCTGATTTTTCAGTTATCGTCCTCGGGTTTGGTCCAGGGCACACCCTCGCCAGCGCTCCCGATTCAGCGGATGTAGCCCAGGCTCTCCAGCTTGACCAGGATGCGGTGCGCCGCTAGCTCGGCGGTCAAATCCTGGGTGTCGATCACGACTTCCGCGCGCTCCGGCACCTCGTAAGGATCGTCGACGCCGGTATAGCCCTTGATCAGTCCGGCGCGCGCCTTGGCGTAGTTGCCCTTGCGGTCGCGCGCCTCGCAGACCTCGATCGGTGTCGAAACATAGACTTCGACGAAGCCGCCGGCGGCCTCCACACTATCGCGGACTTGGCGCCGGGTCGCGCGAAAGGGCGCGATCGGCGCGCAGATGGCGATACCGCCGGCCTTGGCGATTTCGGCGGCGACGAAGCCGATGCGCAGGATATTGAGGTTGCGATGCTCCTTGGAAAATCCGAGTTCGCTGGACAGGATCTTGCGCACGATGTCGCCATCCAGAAGTGTGACTTTTCGCGCACCGCTCTCGAGCAGCTTGACCATCAGAGCGTTCGCGACCGTGGATTTTCCGGCCCCCGAAAGGCCGGTGAAAAAAACCGCAAAGCCTTGCCGATGCCGCGGCGGAAAGGCTCTCTCGAGTTCGGCGACGACCTCCGGGAAGGAGTACCACTCCGGGATCTCCAGGCCCGCGTCCAGCCGGCGGCGGAGTTCCGCGTCGGACAGCTGCCGGGCCTCCATGGCGGCCGGAATCTCGTCCTTCGGCAGGTACTGGGCCCGGTCCTCGACATAGGCCATGTCCTGGGCCGGCGCCATGGTGATGCCGAGCTCCTCCTGGTGCCGCGCGAACAGCTCCTGTGCGGCCTCCGGCGCATAGAAAGAGGCTTGTTCCGGCACCGGGTCCGGCGCGGCGTGATCGCGCCCGACGATCAAATGGGTGCAGCCGTAGTTCTTGCGGATGATGCCGTGCCACAACGCCTCCCGGGGCCCGGCCAGGCGAGTGGCCAGGTTGAGGGCGCTGAGCGCCGTGGTCTGCTCCGGGTACCTGGCGAGCAGGTGCTCGTAGCAGCGCATGCGCGTGAAGCGGTCCGGATCGCCCGGCCCGTTCGCCCCTAGGACCGGGTGGATCAGCAGGTTGGCCTCGCAGTCCCGCGCCGCGCGGCTGGTCAGTTCCTGCTCGGCGCGATGCATGGGCTTGCGGGTATGAAATGCAACGACCTTGCGCCAATCCAGCTTCCGGAAGCGCGCTCGCAGCTCGGCGGGTGATTCGCGATGTAGCTTGAAGTCGTAATGGTGTTGCGGCTCGACGCCGTGCAGCCGGCCACCGAGGTAGACCGCGCCGCGCCGATTCAGCAGGGCGTCGACGCCCGGATGCGCCTCGTCCCCGGTGCCGAACACCGCGGCCGCCTCCTGGGCCTTGTCCGGGGTCCAAATGTCCCGGACTTCCATGGTCGCGAGCAATACCCCCTCCGGATCCCGGAGCGCGATGGTATCGCCCGCGCCGACGGTCTCGGCGAATCCGGCGTCGACATCGAGCGTGACCGGAATCGGCCACAGCAGGCCCGACGGCAGGCGCATATCTTCGAGGACACGCGCGTACTCCTCCCGGGTATTGAAACCCTCGAGCGGCGAAAACGCGCCGTTCAAGATCAGCTCAAGATCGCACAGCTGGCGCCGGTTCAAGTCCCAGGACTTGAACTCCAGCGCCGCGCGCTTGGCCTCGTCGATGGCCGCTTCGTCGAGAAAGAGGTCTTTGAGAACGCCGCCGTGCGGCTCCTTGAAGGTACCCATGATCGTAACGAAGCTCCCGCTCGGCCGGCGTGGAACTCGCCGGGCCGTCTTCGACGCAAGAGTTAAACCCTTGTGCGGAGGAATTCAACGGCAAGTGCCGGGGGGCACTGCCGGGGCCGGCGGGTAGGCCTGGGCGCGCACGAGATTTGACATATATGGCAACTGAGATATGTTTCATACATACAAGGGAGCACCCCTCCGGGATGCGGGTCGAGCGAAGCTGTCGTGCGCTTCGGCGCGGTTGCCGCTAGCCCGAAACGGAGGTCGTAATAAGCCCCGATAAGGACGTGTGAGGGAGGGAACATTGCGCCATTTACGCCCGCTATCCATGGCCCTGACGGCCATCGCGGTGAGCCTCGGCCTCGTGCTCGGGGCCGACGCCCAGGCCGAAGAACTGGTCAAATTCGAGATCGTCGGCGGCGATAGGATCGACCAATCCTTGACCGGCCAGGTGGGCGATCCGGCGAACGGCCGCAAGATCGCCATCAACCGCAAGCTCGGCAATTGCCTGGCATGCCATGTCTTGCCGATCCCCGAGCAGCCGTTCCATGGCGAGGTCGGACCCGACTTGTCCGGGGTCGGCGGCAATCTGAGCGCGGGCGCGATAAGGCTCCGGATCGTCAACCCCAAGGTCGTCAACCCGGACACCATCATGCCGGCGTTCTACCGCAACGACGGCTTCGAACGGGTGCTGAAGAAGTTCCAGGGCAAGACGATGCTGAGCGCCCAGCAGGTCGAGGACGTTGTGGCCTACATGATGACCTTGAAGGGCAACTGACGGTGACGACGGGCCGAATCGCCGCACCCACAAGCCGCGCCCGGTTCGCTTCGAAACCCAACATCGCGAAAGCAAGAGAAACACCCATGACCCAGATCAACCCCCCCCACGACCCGCAACGGCGCCGTCTTCTGGTCGGCCTCGGCGCCGGTGGATTGGCCGTCATCGGGATGACGCTGGTGCCGCGCGCGGTGCTCGCGGATGCCGATTCGATAGCCGCGGCGATCAAGGAACGCATCGGCGACGCGGCCATGCAGGACGGGCGCATCGGCCTAGAGCTGCCGCAGATCGCGGAGAACGGCAACACCGTTCCGATCTCCTTCGAGGTCGACAGCCCGATGTCGGAAAGCGACTACGTCAAGGCGGTGCATGTTTTCGCGGAGAAAAACCCGCTGCCGAACGTGGCGACGTTCCACTTCACGCCGCGCAGCGGCAAGGCGCGGGCTTCGACCCGCATGCGCTTGGCGAAGACACAGAGCATCGTCGCCGTCGCGGAGATGAGCGACGGCAGCGTTTACATGGCCAAGACCGAGGTCAAGGTCACCATCGGCGGCTGCGGCGGCTGAGCGCGGGCAAGGGAGACGGCAAATGGCGAAAGTAAAGCCACGGGTAAAGGTGCCCAAGACGGCGGCCAAGGGCGAGATCATCGAGATCAAGACCCTTATCTCGCACAAGATGGAAAGCGGGCAACGCAAGGACAAGAAGACCGGCGAGAAAATCCCGCGCAAGATCATCAACAAGTTCACCTGCACCTACAACGGCGTCGTGGTGTTCAGCGCCGACTGGCATCCGGCGATCTCCACCAACCCCTATATGGCGTTCAACACGGTGGCCACCGAAAGCGGCACCTTGGAGTTCACCTGGGTGGACGACGACGGTTCGACGTACAGCAAGTCGGCCGAAATCACGGTGCAATGAAAAAACGAGGTAAGGGAGGGACCGTCATGCGGTGGCGTCCGATAGCGGTGGTTCTGGCGTTCGGCTTGTTCATCGGCGCGGGTAGCGCGGCGAAGGCCCAGGGCGACGCCAAGCTGGCGACGTATAGCGCCGGCGATGCGCGCAGCGGCTACACCTATGCCACGCCCGCGACCCAGGAAATGCAGGACGACGATTTCGCGAACCCGTCTTTCCTCTGGATCGATTATGGGGCGACGCTCTGGCAAGACGTAAACGGCGAGGCCGGCAAGGCGTGTTCGAGCTGCCACGACGCCGCCGAGGACACCATGAAGGGTGTTGGCGCCCGCTATCCCGTCTACAGCGCGGAATTGGGCAAGCCGATCAGCCTCGAGCAGCGCATCAACAAGTGCCGGGTCGAGAATATGCAGG
>CAXMQD010000582.1:0-1834 GCA_964194965.1 uncultured Acidimicrobiia bacterium
GGGATAACGCTTTCGCACGGGTCCAGGGGCGCTTCCACTGACGCCACAGAATGGCGCGCAGCTTCCGACGAATCCATTGGTCCAGTTGCTCGAACGTGATCCGCACCTCCGATTTCCGGTAATACGACACCCAACCAAGCAGCACGGGGCGGAGTTCCTCCAAAACGACACCGAGGTTTCGACCCCGGCCTCGCCGGAACGCTTCCCGCAGGCGGCCTTTGAGTCGTTTCACCGACTCGGGTGCCACCTTCAGCTTGGGTTGGTAGTGCCAGGTAAACGTGTATCCGAGGAACTTGCGTTTCCAAGGACGGTCCACGGCACTCTTCTCTCGATTGACTACAAGACGCAGACGCTCCCTCAGGAAGCGTTCGATCGTATCCAGCACACGTTCGCCGGCGCGCCGACTACACACATAGATGTTGCAGTCGTCCGCATACCGTACGAAGCGATGGCCCCGCCGCTCCAGTTCCTTGTCCAACTCATCAAGCAGGACATTCGACAACAGCGGCGAGATCGGGCCACCTTGCGGCGTCCCTTCGCTGCGCGGGCTGGCCACGCCGCCTTCCATGATCCCCGCCTGTAAATACCGGCGGATGAGCTTCAAGATGCGCTTGTCTTCGATGCGGCGAGCCAGACGAGCCATCAGCACGTCATGGTTCACGCGATCGAAGAATTTCTCCAGGTCCATATCGACCACAAAGCGATGGCCGGCTGCGATGTGCTCCTTGGCTCGATCCAGTGCCTGATGGGCGCTGCGTCCCGGACGGAAGCCGAAGCTGCAGTCCGAGAACGTTGGATCGAACAGCAAGGTGAGCACTTGCAGCAGCGCCTGTTGAATCAGTCGATCGACAACGGTCGGAATGCCGAGCATCCGTACGCCTTTGCCGCCGGGCTTCGGGATTTCCACCTTTCGCACAGGGCTCGGGACGTACTTGCCGCTCAGTAATTCCTCCCGGATCGCTTCCCACCGCTGGCGAAGCAGCGAAGCCAAGTCGTCGACGGTGATGCCGTCGACGCCCGGGGCTCCTTGATTGGCCACTACGCGGCGATAGGCGGCCAGCATGTTCTCGCGATTAAGTACCTCCTCCATCGTTACAAGGACTGGTTGTCCGGCGTGATCGTCACATGCCGTATCCGTTTGACGCGCGTGCGGCCTACCCTCGGCGGTTCCGCCGCCTACTCTCGGTCGTCGCTGGGGCATCTCAGCCTTCGGTCTGCGTCTGTTGTCGGACATCGAATGCTTCGCGTCGGACGGTTCAAACAGTTCGGCCCTTCGCCGGCGAGTAGGTCGGGCGGCAGCCCGACGATGCACTCCGGCTACTATGGCCTCGGCTGACTTCTGCCGTCCCCTCGGCCCGCCTTGCGACGGTCCTAGCCCGTGGGCAGGACGGCAGATCTCTCAGGGTAAGACGCGTGACTTTCCTCCCACGTACCCGCCGCATATACGCCGCCTCGGTCCGGATGACATTGGGCTTTGGGTCTATGCGCCCCCTCGCCCACCGAGACGTCGCCTCGTATGCGATTCGTGTTCCTCGGGCCAGGAGTTTGCCTTCCGCTTCCTTCAGATTCCGCCTTGCGGCGGACACCCTTGCGGTTCGGCTAGGAGTTCCTGTCATCAAGGCCTCCACCAGGACTTTCACCCGGCAAGTCAATTCCCGGATCGCTTTCGCGCACCGGTTCCAGCGTCAGGTCATGACGCTGCGCGTCATGCCTGACGCGCGCAGTAAAAAAGCCGCCGGACGAACCAGCGGCTTGGTGGGTCATATTCGCGGATTACGCCCGTCTTCGTCGTCGCCAAAACGGCAGCAGGCCAATCAAGCCCATGCCCAACAGC
>CAXMQD010000583.1:0-4158 GCA_964194965.1 uncultured Acidimicrobiia bacterium
CCTGCCCAACGACGGCAAAGTGATAGAAGACGCCCGCGATTACGGCTGAGGGCGGAGTAGGCCTGCGTGCAACCGGCCGTCTGGTTCAAGTCGCTTCCGTGACGTTGCGCCCATTTCCGTCATTCCCGCGAAAGCGGGAATCCGTGGCCCAACTGGACTCCCGCTTTCGCGGGCGTGACAACGAGGCGGCTGCCCTCCCCCTCAAAACTCGAACACGCCCTTGCCGGTGGTTTGGCGGTCGAATAGTTGGTAGGCGGCCTCGGCGTCTTCCAGCTTGAAGCGGTGGGTGAACAGGCGCTCGACGTCGATATTCTGCTCGACCACGAAGCGCGCGCAGTCGGCCTGGCCGTATTTGCTGAAGGTCCAGGAGCCGATCAGCGTCAACTGGCGCCGGATCACGTCCTTGCTGACTTCGAGGGTCACCTCGCCGCCCTCGCCGACGTAACACGCCCGGCCCCAGGTGCGTAAGGACCGCACGGCGGCCACGCGGGCTTCGGGCGCGCCGCTGCATTCGAGCGTGAGATCCGCGCCGACGCCGCCGGTCAACGCCTTGATCGCGTCGACCGGATCGTCCGAGCCCGGATCGATCCGGTGCTCGGCGCCGAATTCCTGGGCCCGGGCGAGCCGCGCGGACCCGATGTCGAGCGCGATCACCTTGGCCCCCATGGCGCTCGCCAGTTGGGTCGCGCTGAGCCCGACCGGGCCCTGGCCGAAGATCGCGATGGTGTCGCCGGCGCCGATATCGAGCCGCCGGAGCGCGCCGAAAGCGGTGCCGGTGCCGCAGGAGATCGCCGCCCCGGTGGTGAACGAGAGTTCCTCGGGCAGCGGCACCAGAGTGCGCGCCGGCACCTTCATGTAGGGCGCGTGGGCGCCGTGCGCGGTGGCGCCGTAGACCACGAATCCCTCCAGACAGAGCTGGGACCAGCCGTCCAGGCAATGCGGGCAGGTGCCGCAGCCGAGATAGTGGTGGTCCATGACCCGGTCGCCGAGCTTGGCCTCGGCGGGGTCGACCCCGGGGCCGACCGCGGCGACCACGCCGCAAGGCTCGTGGCCGCCGATCACCGGCGAGCCGTCGCCGCCCAGGCCCATCGCCTGGGCCCCGCCCTTGATGCGGTAGAACTTGAGATCGCTGCCGCACATGCCCGAGGCCTTGATCTCCAGCACCACCTCGCCGGGTCCGGGCACCGGGTCCGGAAACTCCTGGAACTCGAGCTTGCGCTCACCCAAAAACACCACGCCGCGCATGGGTTGGTCCTCCCGTTCGCGTTCGATTGACCGGTACTGTCGCGCATAACCAGGGCGCGACGCAACGGTGGTTGGACCGGCATCAAATTTTCGCGAGATTGCCTCGAAATTGCCGATCGATCCACCAATTTGAATGGCGATACGAGCGGCCGGGTGCCGGTTCGGCATGTGTAGTTTGGTTCCCTGGCCGCCGCCCCGGCAACGTTTGTTTGGAGATTTGCCATGATGCCTCAAAGACGCTTAAGCGCCGTCCTCACCGTGGCCCTGTTGCTGGCCGCCGGCTTGTTTCTCGGCGCCTCGCCGAATTCCCGTGCCGCCGAAGCCCCTGCTGGCGAAACCCGTGCTGGCGAAGACGGCCTCGAGGTCGCGACCTTCGCCGGCGGCTGCTTCTGGTGCGTGGAATCCGATTTCGACAAGGTGCCCGGCGTGGTCCGCACGACCTCCGGTTATACCGGCGGCGCGCTGCCGAATCCCACCTACAAGCAGGTCTCGGCCGGCGGCACCGGACACCTCGAGGCGGTCCAGATCTTCTACGATCCGAAGCAGGTCGCCTATGAAATGCTGGTCGAAATATTCTGGCGCAGCGTCGACCCGACCGACGCCGGCGGCCAATTCTGCGATCGCGGCGAGAGTTACGAGACCGCCATCTTCGCCAACTCCTTGGAACAGAAACAACAGGCGGAAACCTCCAAGGGCGCGCTGGGACGCTCCGGCGTTCTGGAACAACCGATCGTCACGCCGATCGAGGTCGCCGGGCGGTTCTATCCGGCGGAGGACTACCATCAGAATTATTACAACGAGAGTCCGCTGCGCTACTGGTTCTACCGCTCCCGCTGCGGCCGCGACGCGCGGGTCGAAGAACTCTGGGGCGCGGACGCCTACCGCGGCATCGCGGGGCACTAGGTCCCGTCGTGCCGGCTGGCCCGAACTGAAATTGGAAATGCAAAGAGAGGAATCGAGGATATGAAAACGAAAACACTTGCGATCGCCGTGGCTGTTCTGGGGGCGATACTTGTCGCGCCGGTCGCGGCATCGGCCGGAGAGGAAGTGCTGGCCAGCGGCGCGTTTCGCGGCAAAAGCGGCCACGCGGCCTCGGGCGGCGTCAGCGTCGTGAAAACCGAGACCGGCATCAGGGTCGTGCTGGCGGGCGATTTCAAGTTCGACGGCGCCCCCGATCCCAAGCTCGGTTTCGGCAAGAACGGCTACGTGAAAGCGACCCAGTTCTCGGTTCTCAAATCGAACAACGGCGAGCAGACCTACGAGATCCCCGCGGCCCTCGACCCGGCCGACTACAACGAGGTCTGGGTCTGGTGCGAACAGTATTCCGTGCCCCTCGGCGTCGCGAATTTGGAGTAGCACAGCGCGGCGAAGCGCCCCGGCCCGACCGGCCCCTCGCCGGGTGACGGCTCCCTCCCATGCCCCTTGTCTTGGTCCAGGGCGCGCGGGATACTTGCGGATAACCGCGACTACGGGAGCCCCACCATGAACCTGCATCGCTTGCTGTGCGCGCGCGCGGAAGACGGGCGGCCGGTGCGCGTGGGTTTGATCGGGGCCGGCAAGTTCGGCTCCATGTTCCTGGCCCAGGCGCGTCTGACCACCGGATTCCACGTCATGGCGGTCGCCGATCTCAAGCCGGAGAACGCGCGGGCCGCCTTGGAGCGCACCGGCTGGCCGCCGGAGCGCGTGGGCGCCAATTCCTTCGCCGCCGCCTATGAGAGCGGCACCACCTTTGTCACCGAGGACGCCGCGGCGCTGATCGCCGCCGACGGCCTGGACGTGGTGATCGACGCCACCGGCCATCCGGCCGCCGGCCTGCGCCACGCCCGCCTCGCCCGCGAGCACGGCCGCCACATGGTGATGGTCAACGTCGAGGCCGACGTGGTCGCCGGCCCCCTGCTGGCGCGCGCGGCGGAGCAGGCCGGCCTGGTCTATTCCATGGCCTACGGCGACCAGCCGGCGCTGATCTGCGAGATGGTCGACTGGGCGCGCGCCTGCGGCTTGCCGGTCGTGGCCGCCGGCAAGGGCACCAAGTACCGGCCCGAATATCACGCCTCGACCCCCGACACGGTCTGGGATTATTACGGCCGCAGCGCCGAAGAAGCCGCCGCCGCCGGCATGAACCCGCAGATGTTCAACTCCTTCCTCGACGGCACCAAGTCGGCGATCGAGATGACCGCGGTCGCCAACGCCACCGGCCTGACCGCGCCGCCCGGCGGGCTCGCTTTCCCGCCCTGCGGCGTCGACGATCTGGCAACCGTGCTGCGGCCCCAAGCCGACGGCGGCGCCCTGCACCACAAGGGCCAGGTCGAGGTGATCTCCTGCGAGAACCGCGACGGCTCGCCGGTACCGCGCGACCTGCGCTGGGGCGTCTATGTCACCTTCGAGGCGCCGCTGGACTACACCGCCCAGTGTTTCCGCGAGTACGGCCTGGTCACCGACCCGAGCGGTCGGCTGACCGCGATGTACAAGCCCTACCACCTGATCGGGCTCGAACTCGGCATCTCGGTGGCGAGCGCGGCCTTGCGCGGCGAGGCCACGGGTGCCGCCACCGGGTTCCGCGCCGATGCGGTCGCCATCGCCAAGCGCGACCTGGCGGCGGGCGAGACCCTCGATGGCGAAGGCGGCTACACGGTCTGGGGCCGGATCATGCCGGCCACGGACAGCCTGGCGCGCGGGGCGCTACCGATCGGCTTGGCCCAGGGAGTCCCGATGACCCGCGCGGTCAAGCAGGGCGAGGTGCTGGGCTGGGCCGACGTCCGGGTCGACGAGACTACCGAGCTGGTCCGCGTGCGCCGCGAGATGGAAGCGGCGTTTGCGCCAGCGGGCGCGCCCGAAGGTGCGGAAGCCGCGGAATGACGCGCGCGGCGTTTCGGCACGACCCCGGATGACCGGCCCCCCAGTCATGATCGTGAC
>CAXMQD010000584.1:0-9804 GCA_964194965.1 uncultured Acidimicrobiia bacterium
CTGAGATGAAAAAATTCTTCAACAGCCACGTCCCCGATTCACTGATATTCCTTGGCGAATCCCATGTGCCCATTTTGGCCTCGGTCCGCCAGTCGTTCTGCTGGATGACCCAAGGCGATTGGGACGATTACGCCCCGTTCACGGATGCGTCGTGCAATCTTCAGGGCGGTACGAGGCTGCAGCAAATTAGAGAGAACGACTATGCGTTTGTCACACACAGCCTTGGCAGCCGGATCGTCATCGATACCATGCGCGTCTTCGGCGAATTGGCGCATACACAAGAAACCGAGAAGGCCATCGAGTTGCGGAACGTTTTTGCCAATAAGGAACTACCAGTCTACATGCTGGCGAACCAACTTCCGTTGCTGGAGCTGGGCCGAAAGCCCGCCACTGTCCGGGGACAGATCGCGCAGTACTGCAGCCCGAGTGGCGAGCTGCGCGACCAACGAATTCTCGGCCAATTACCGATCTATGCCTTCAGCGACCCGAACGACATTCTGAGCTACCCAATCCCACCGAATTTTGCCGACGACTATTTGGACTCCAGACTCTGCCCCAAAGTCACCAACATCTCCATCAATGTTGCCAAACTAATCTCCCTGTTCGGGCTGGGCGAGTTCGCCGGTCCGGGATCCGCTCATGGCGATTACGACCACGACGAGAGAGTCATCGCGATGATTGCACACGGCTTCGGCCAAGAGAATGCAGCGGATATCGTCCAGGAACGCTGTACCTGGTTGGAGACTATCGACGAATGACGTGTCGAAGGGATGGTTCGCCCTTCTAATTCCAATTCGCCCCGTCCTTTTGCCGATCAACCCAAGCGACCGGTTTCGGATCGGCTATCTACGTGGATTGCTGGAGGCCACGCCATGAACCCACCGGAACTGACGGTCGTCGGCGTCGAAGCGGCCGAGCGCGACGTCACCCTGCGCATGCCGTTTCGATTCGGCATCGTCACCTTGCGCGAGGCGCCGCAGCTCTTTTTGCGCGTCACGCTGCGCCTGGCCGACGGCAGCGAAGGCGGGGGAATCGCCGCCGAGATCTTGGCGCCGAAGTGGTTCGACAAGAATCCGGAGCTGAGCAACGAACAGAATTTTCAGCAGCTGCGCGACGCGGTCGCCGAGGCGGCGCGGTTGTACCAAGGTACCGATCGACCGGCCACGGCCTATGGCCGGCACGCCGACCTGGGGGACGCGCATCTGCGGGCCTGCGCGGCGCGCGGCCTCAACCCGTTGGTCGCCGGATTCGGCACGGCGCTGCTGGATCGGGCGGTGATCGACGCCCTCGGGCGGTTGCGCGGCGAAAGCGTTTTTACCCTGGTGCGGACCAACACCTTGGGGATCGACGGCCGCACGGCGCCCGACTTGGGCGGTTTCGATCTCGCTGGTTTTCTCGCCGGCTTGGCCCCGGCCACCTCCATTGCCGCGCGGCATACGGTCGGCCTGGTCGACGCCATCACCGAAGCCGACATCACGGCCGCGGACCGGGTCGGCGACGGCCTGCCGGAAAGCCTGGACTCGGCGGTCGACTTCTATGGGCTCAGCTATTTCAAGCTCAAGGTCGGCGGCGATATCGAGGCCGATCTTGACCGCCTGCGCCGGATCGCCGCGGTGCTGGATCGATCCGGTAAACCCTACCAGGCGACTCTGGATGGCAACGAACAATACGATTCGGTCGAGCCGGTGATCGAGTTGTGGCGGCGCATGGAGTCCGACCCGGTCTTGGCCCGCCTGTGCGACGCAGTCTTGTTCATCGAACAGCCGATCATGCGGTCACGGGCCCTGGCCCAAGATGTCTCGGAGCTGGCGGTGCTAAAGGCCATCGAGATCGACGAATCCGACGCCACCATGGACTCGTTTCTCCAGGCCCGCGCGCTCGGTTACGAAGGGGTGTCGTCAAAGTCTTGCAAGGGTTTCTACCACTCGCTGTTGAATCGCGCCCGGGTCGCCAAGTGGAACCGCGAGGCCGGTGCGGCGCGCTTCTTCATGTCGGCCGAGGACCTGACCACCCAGGCGGGCATCTCGGTGCAGCAGGATCTGACCCTGGCGACCCTGATCGGCTGTACCCACGTCGAACGCAACGGCCACCACTACGTCAACGGCATGGAGGGGGTGGGGCAATCCGAGCAGCGCGCGTTCCTGAGGGCACACGGCGATCTCTATCACGACGCCGGCGGGATCACGCGCCTAACCATCGCCGGCGGCCAAATCGCCCTCGGATCGCTGGACACGCCGGGGCTCGGCTCGGCGGTGATTCCGGATTTCGCGGCCATGCGCGCGGTTGCCCTGGCGGGATGATTTCCTGCCCACCCAACCGGGTCGTTTCCAACGGGGCAGCATGAGAGCCGCGTGCTGACGCCGGTCTAGCGCATTATCCGACCTTACGGGGTCATTTGACCGGGTTCTTTTGTCCCGTGGTTAGGAGCGCTTCGAAATGCGATGCGGGGCATCGGATGAGAAGCGCGACGCGGCCACGGGACCAAAGAACCCGGCCTTCGGCCAAGTTCGAACTGGGGGGTCAGAGCGGCTCATCGGCTGTGTTGCGGCGCTTGCCCGCCATCTGGGATCGGGGACCCACATCGCGCCGCGCGCCGCGTCTGACCGAATGAACCACTCTGGTCCATCAAATGATCCTTTTTGCAACAGGCTCCATACTTCCGATAATACGACTTTGCTCCAGCATGAATTTCCATAATTGCTAAGCCGCCGTTTGTGTGGGACATTTCAGGAACATATTGAAGAGGGAGAGCATGATCGATGGAACAGATTTCGCCCTATATAGCTGGTATCTTACTGGCCTACTCGGCTTTCCTGCTGGCCATTGCCAGTCCCGGCCCAAATATTCTGGCGGTGATTGGAACGTCTATGAGCGTCGGACGTTCTTCGGGCATTGCGCTCGCTCTGGGCGTGGCGGGCGGCTCATTCACTTGGGCGATTCTCACAGTGGTCGGACTGTCTGCCGTGCTTGCAACCTACGCATCGGCTCTCTTGGCTATCAAAATATTTGGCGGCTTATATCTGCTTTGGCTCGCCTACAAATCTTTCAAGTCGGCGGCATCTGCTCACGACATCGAAGCCAAGGAACTTGAGGGGGGTAGACGCACACCCTATGGCTACGCAAAGCGCGGTTACATCATTCAGATGACGAACCCGAAGGCTGCGTTGGCGTGGATTGCAATTATCTCGCTTGGACTGACGCAGGATGCACCAATCTGGGTTGGCTTCGTCATCGTGCTGGGTACGTTTATCCTGTCGATAGTCATTCACACGCTCTACGCCGTGGCGTTTTCCACCCCGATTATGGTTCGTATCTACTCCAAGGCTCGTCGATACATTCAGGCAACACTCGGCACATTCTTTGCCTTTGCTGGCCTCAAGTTGCTGACAAGCCGTAGCTGAAATCAAACGTAGGGGACGAAAGGAATCCGTTCTCGTTTGGTGACGCGTGGCAAAAGCTCTTTGACCGCGCTTAAGAAGTGTTCAGAGTTGTTGTGCGCGTCCCAGCCATCTTCGTTGACGTAAAGCTCGTAAACGAAAAACGACAGCGGGTTGGTCGGTGAGCGGTAGGGCATGAAAAATTTCACGCCTTCCTCTGCCATAGTAGGGGCGACCAGCCGTTCCAATATGTCGGCTACAGCGTCTTGCTCCCCATCTTTAGCTTCGATGCTGATAGCAACGATGAATCCGTCGTTGAGGTTGGCAGCTTGGGGGTCATCATAGGTCATAAGCAATTCCTCTCAAGGCAATAGTTGTCGCAAAAACCATCCCATAAGATCGGATAATGCTCTAGCGTCCTTCGTAGAGATCGCGGCCCTTGACCAGGGCGGCGATCTTGGCGTCGGCGATGGACCGCTCCAACATCCAGAAGCCGCAGTCGGGGTGGATGTAGCTCACGCCTCCGGCGCCCAGCACTTGCTCCGCCCGCTCGATTTTCCGCGCGATGTCGTCGGCACTTTCGACCTCGGTGCGCTTGATATCGACGACGCCCAGGCCGAGGCCGATTTCCGGCCGCAGTTCCTTGAACGCCTCCAGCTCCTTCGGTTGGCGGTACGCCATCTCCATCACGATGTGGTCCGCGTGCAGGCTGTTCAGGTAACGCATCAGCTTGTCCCAGGTGCCCTTCTGCACCGACTGGCCGCCGTAGTTGCCGAAGCACAGATGAACCGCGGGGGTTCCTTGGGCGGCGTCGAGCACCGTGTTGATGGCGCTGGCGGCCCACTCCCACTCGTCCGGATGCCCCGGCAGGTTGGCTTCGTCCACCTGCACGACGTCGGCATCTAGGTGGCGAACCTGCTCCGCCAACGCCTCGGCGATGCCCTGGGCGAGGGCGGGTAGGCTGCCGTAGTGCTCGTCGATCAACGTCTTCGCCAACATGTGCGGCCCGGTGACCGTAAACTTCAGCGGCCGGCTCGCCAACGCCTTGGCCCTGGCGCAGGCTCCCGGCAGGTCGAGAGTGCCGCCGCCGATCGGCCCGTCCACCACGCCGGGCGGCCGGGTCCGGAACGCCATGTCCTGCTGCCCGCGGTAGGTAACCAGTTCGTCGAAGGTGATGTCCGTGCGCACACCGGACATGGGGCGCACGAAGTATTCGATCATACCGTTGGTTTCCGGGTGGTTGACGTCGAATCGGTAGAGCTCGCCGTCACAGACCACGTCGATTCCGGCTTTCTCCTGGGTGTGCAGGACCACCCGGGTGGCGTCGATTAAGCCCTGTTCGGTCGGATAGGCTGCCAACCAATCCGGTATTGGATAAGAGCCGACGACGGTCGTTTTGATGCGCGGTGCGGCGCCGGACATGGCGAATTCCCTCCGGTCTCGTGCCAAGCGATGCAGTATCGGCGGCGCTGGAGATTTATCAAGGGGTCTCGCCAGATCACGGCTTTACGGCGGGTTCCGATGACCTATTATGGCGGGAGAACCCGCTTTATGGTGGGAGAACCTGCTGCCCAACACAGTGAATCTCGAAACATCGTAACGCCAAAATCATAACAATCTCGGGGAGTTTTCGACATGGCCGAAATTCGGCTCGGCATCATTATGCATGGCGTGACCGGGCGCATGGGCGTGAACCAACACCTGATCCGCTCGATCTTGGCGATTCGCGCGGAAGGCGGCGTGGCGCTCGGCAACGGCAACCGGGTGATGCCCGATCCGATCTTGGTAGGGCGCAACGCCGACAAGGTCGAACGCCTGGCGAAGACGCACGGGATCGCGCGCTGGACCACGGACCTGGACGCGGCGCTCGCCGACCCCGACGACATGCTTTTCTTCGATTCCGCGTCGACAAGCCAGCGCAAGGACCTGCTGATCAAGGCGATGGACGCGGGCAAACACGTCTATTGCGAAAAACCCATCGCCGAGACCCTGGAAGACGCCTTGGCCATCGTTCGGCACGGCATGACGACCGGTGCAAGGAACGGCGCAAAGAACGGCGTAGTCCACGACAAGTTGTCGCTGCCCGGCCTGATAAAACTCAAGCGGCTGCGCGATTCCGGCTTTTTCGGCCGTATCCTGTCGGTTCGTGGCGAGTTCGGTTACTGGGTATTCGAGGGTGATTGGCAACCGGCTCAGCGCCCGAGCTGGAACTACCGCAAGGCTGACGGCGGCGGGATCATCCTCGATATGCTGTGCCACTGGCGCTATGTGCTCGACAATGTGATCGCGCCGGTGAAGGCCGTAACCTGCCTGGGCGCCAACCACATCCAGCAGCGCTGGGATGAGAACGGCGACGGCTACGACGCCGATACCGACGACGCGGCCTATGCGACCTTCCAACTGGAGGGGGGCATCGTGGCACACGTCAATAGTTCCTGGTGCACCCGGGTACGCCGCGACGACTTGGTAACCTTCCACGTGGACGGCACCCACGGCTCCGCCGTGGCGGGCCTGCACAAGTGCTATTCCCAGGCACGGGTCAACACGCCGAAGCCGGTATGGAACCCGGACGTGCCACAGACCATCGACTTCTTCGAGAACTGGCAGGAAGTACCGGACAACCAGATCTTCGACAACGGCTTCAAGGTTCAGTGGGAAATGTTCATCCGCCATATCTTCGAGGACGCGCCCTGGACCTATACCCTGCTGGAAGGCGCCAAGGGCGTACAGCTTGCCGAACTGGGCATGAGGAGCTGGGCCGAGCGGGGCTGGCTGGACGTGCCGGACCTGGAGGTCTGATCGATGGCCGGAGTCCTCCTCCCGACCCCATCCGGCGGCACGGAACCCTACCTCCCCGGCACGCCACGGGTCTTCGCGCCCAGGGGAGACGATCCGCTGCCACGGGTTGCGTTCGCGGCGGCGCACGTGGTCGCCGACCCTCTTGCCGACACAGATCCGTGGCTCGATGTCGCCATCGACTGGGAGGCGACGCTCGATTATCGGCGCTACCTGTGGCGACTGGGACTTGGCGTCGCGGAAGCCATGGACACCGCCCAGCGCGGCATGGGTCTCGACTGGGCGGCCTCGCTGGAGCTGATCGAGCGCTCGGCCGAGGCGGCGCGCGATTTCGACGGTGACGCCCTGCTTGCCTGTGGCGCCGGAACCGATCACGTCGCGCCCGACCCGTCCCGATCCGTGGCCGACGTGATCGGAGCCTACGAGGCGCAGTGTTCGGCGGTGGAGGCCGCCGGCGGCCGGATCATCCTGATGGCGAGCCGCGCGCTGGCCGCCTGCGCCAAGTCGCCGGACGACTACGCCCGCGTTTACGGCCGGATTCTCGGTCAGGTGAAGGAGCCGGTGATTATCCACTGGCTGGGCGAGACGTTCGACCCGGCCCTCGCCGGCTACTGGGGCCACGACGATCACATGGCGGCCATGGACGTGTGCCTGGACATTCTCGCCGACAACGCGGCGAAGGTGGACGGCATCAAGATCTCGCTGCTCGACGACAAGAAGGAAATCGCCTTGCGCCGGCGCCTGCCCGAGGGCGTGCGTATGTACACCGGCGACGACTTCAACTACGCGGAACTGATCGCCGGTGACGAGCGGGGCCATTCGGACGCGCTACTCGGCATCTTCGACGTCATCGCGCCGGCGGCCAGCGCCGCCCTGGCGGCCATGGGACGCGGCGACATGGCCGCCTACTTCGATATTCTCGAGCCCACGGTTCCCTTGTCTCGTCACATCTTCAAGCCGCAGACCCGGTTCTACAAAACCGGCGTGGTGTTCATGGCGTATCTGAACGGCCTGCAGAATCACTTCGCCATGGTCGGCGGTCAGCAAAGCGCGCGCTCGGCCCTCCACTTGGCCGAACTGTTTCGCCTCGCCGACAAGGCGGGCCTCCTGGCCGATCCCGATCTGGCCTGCCGCCGCATGGCGCGGGTCATGGCGGCCTATGGGGTCGGGGCGTGACCGCCATGGGCGTCGGTCCGGAACGGGTTTCGCTGAACACCGCTACGGTCCGGGAGCAGTGGTCGCTGAGGGAATGCGTCGAAGGCTGCGCCCGCCACGGCATCAAAGGGATTTCCCCGTGGCGCGACAAGCTGCAGGAATGCGGCGTCGACGAGGCGGCCCGCCTGATCGAAGCGCACGGCCTGACCGTAACCGGCCTATGCCGGGGCGGCGGTTTTCCGGCCGCCGGCGCGGCGGGACGTCAGGCGGCGCTGGACGACAATCGCCGCGCGGTCGACGAAGCCATCGCCATCGGCGCCCGCTGTCTGGTCCTGGTTGCCGGCGGCTTGCCGGAAGGCTCCAAGGACATCGCGGGCGCGCGCGCGCAGGTGCGCGACGGCATCGCGGCGACGCTGGAATACGCCCGCTCGTGCGGCCTGCCCCTGGCCATCGAGCCACTACATCCCATGTACGCCGCCGACCGCGCCTGCGTGAACACCCTGCGCCATGCCAACGACCTGTGCGATGAACTGGGCGCGGGGCTCGGTATCGCCGTCGATGTCTACCACGTCTGGTGGGACCCCGACCTGGAGCAGGAAATCAAGCGCGCCGGCAAGGCACGGCTGTTGGCGTTCCACCTGTGCGACTGGCTGGTGCCGACCAAAGACCTGCTCTTGGACCGGGGCATGATGGGAGACGGGGTCATCGACATCTCCAAGATACGCGCCTGGGTCGAGGCCGCCGGCTATACCGGTTTCTGCGAGGTGGAAATCTTCTCCGCCGAAAATTGGTGGCGCAAGGATGCCGATGACGTCGTGCAAACCGTGATCCAACGTTGCCACTCGGCCGTTTAGATGCGTATTCCGCGCACAGACGGTCATCGTGCGCGGAGGTGACTCGATCTAAGTTACTGAAAGATTTGGCGGACCCGACAGGATTCGAACCTGTGACTTCTGCCTTCGGAGGGCAGTATCACACGTTCTTTTTGTTCCTGTGTGGCACCGTTGTTCCTGTAACCTAGCCGATCACAAAACTCCTTTGTTTCTGAGTGATAATGCTGTTATAGGGATTTTTCGGTGTTATATGTGGGGATAGAGTGGGGCAAAATCCTCTTGGAAATCAGTGAATACTATTGTATCCCCACCATAATCCCCACTAGGAGCTTTTCAATGCCAAAAATGGTGAGGGGCCGCCCTCGCAGGTATGCGGGTTACGAGAAGCTGTATGCGAGCCTGCCAAATGTCATGTCGAAGCGACCGAGGTATCTCAATGGCGTTGGAATTTTTCGTGGGCAGCGTGGGGATACAGCCTGGGCAAAAATCCGACTGCCACACGGTTCCACGTACGGCGGAAAATCTTATGATCCAGGTGCTTCTCTGGAAATCAAACTGGGCGCACTGTCGTCATTCACGTGGGAGCAACTCGAAGCTAAGCGGGCAGAGTTACAGGGAAAGGCTGATCGGGGAGAGCCAATAGAGACGCTGCGACCGCTCAACTTTGCTGAGTGGGCTGACGACTGGCTTGGCCGGGCACGGAATCGGGCCAAAGCGTACCAAACACTTGAAATTCATTTGCGTTGTCATCTTCTGCCCTTCTTTGGCAAGAAATCATTGGCACAGATCACTGTCCAGGATGTCAATCGCTGGATCGCACAACAGCTCGCCAATCTGGCTCCGGGTACTGTAAAGCGCCAATTCAACACCCTGCGGGCTGTCCTCAACGACGCCATACGCGCCGGACAGATTGAACAGAATCCATGCCGCCATGCAGACAGGATTCGTGGTGCCGTTGCGCGCCAGCGATTCCTGGATGGCACCGAAGTGGTTCGGTTGCTAGCTACTGCGGAAACGGTTGCCGATTGGCTGCCTGACCTGATCCTTTGGGCGGTCCACTCTGGAATGCGTAAGGGCGAATTTCACGCGTTGCGGTGGCGGGACATCCGCGTCATTGACGATGGCCGAGTTGTTGTCCTGGTGTCCAATAGCAAGGCCGACGAACCGCGCATGATCTCTTGTACCAGGACCATGGTCGAAGTTCTGGAACGCCAGAAAGTCCGAAAGCGACATAGTGACGAGCGGGTGTTTCCAATCGCTGCCATGACCCTGCGTCGAAAGTGGGTGCAAGCACGTCAACTAGCAGGTCTCTCAGATGTGACCTTGCATGACCTTAGGCGGACTCATGGCACCCATGCGGCTGCAGCTGGTGTAGACTTGCGAACCTTGGCGGATCGTATAGGACACGCTGATCTGACCATGTTGCAGAAGCATTACTCGGCTGTGGTTGGTGATAGGGCCGTTGAGGCGGCTGAGACCTTCCAGGACGCTTTTGACCGGATGACGGGAGCAGATGATGTCGGAGAAGGGTCAAAATGCTAAGTAGATGCAAGATGGCTGCCGTACCTCAACGGCGCTCGGTCTCTCACGGCATCCCCGAGGAGTCTCCAAACCTATATAGCGACGCAAGCTCGATGCTCGGG
>CAXMQD010000585.1:0-8076 GCA_964194965.1 uncultured Acidimicrobiia bacterium
TGGGAATCAGACGTTGGCTATTCTGGTTCTTGAGCCGGTTTCCGTCCGCTGCGTTCACGTCAATAACCCAGACACCATCGATCTGCTTAATGTCTCTGCATCTCAACTGGGCAATCTCCTCAATACGCATGCCAGTGAAGAGTGCTATGAGCGGCAACCAGAAGTGAGCGTCTTTGATGATCATTGAACCTGCGTGATTTCTTTCTCGGACCGACAAGCAGCCTCTATACATTGGACTCTCTTCAAATAGGTGTCGCAGATCACCAGCACTGAAGGCTGCACGCTGTGTATCAGCTCTAACTTTGTGAATAGCTCGAAGCCTAAGAGCGGGGTTGGCTGAAATGTAGCCCTCTAAAAGAGCCCAATTCAGGAAAGAACATATAGGAGAAAGAATCCGGTTCACGGTTGCAGGGTTTATGGGAGGCAGTCCCATAGCAGCAGTTTTCTGCATGTCCATATCTTTGAAGCGCGACTGCCATTTGGGCGGGAGCTTCTCCAGGGTCAGCTTGAAATCTTTGCAGTCCTGGCGTGTTAGCAACCCTATAGGCTTTGGACCGACAAAGTCTCGAAACAGCGTCAACGCCCCAGAGTGCATCTGCTTAGTTTTTGAGGCCCAGATTTGAGCTTTTTCCTCGATGAAGGCATCAATCAACTCTGCCATATCTGGACCGTGATCAAGTTCCTGGGTCGCTGTATTTGCCGGTTGAATCATGACTTGAGCTAGTGCGGAATTAGGTTGATTCTGCCCATTAGGCCCCTGGATAAGCCTTGAGTTGAGAATTACCTGTTGCCTCAATCCTGCGAATTCACTCTCCAGTTTCACCTTGAGCGTTGTGGCTAAGGCTTTTGCGGTTCTTCCGTCATTGGTTCCAAGAGACTTGTGAATTTCCTTCGTATTGATGACCGACAAAAGATCCTGGGGAACACGCATACGGAAGTGATACCGGCCATTACGGCGGGTTAGATATGTTGCAACCATCCTGCATTCTCCTGTGTAGCAACCTGTGTAGCTCGCCGCTATGCAGAAGCCGTATAGAATGCAGGAAGGGATCTTAGGTGACGTGAAATACGTCCTTATGATCAATATCTTAGACGATATTTGATGGCCCTAAGAGGATTGGAATGTCCTTGTGTTGGACCGCCGCAATCCCATCTAATCAGGGATGACAATCGAGGAAGGGTCCATGAGCCAGTCGAACTCCCATGGCGAGACCGAAGTCCGGGCGCCGCTGACCTTCATCGTGCCGCAAGATAGCAAGCCGTATTTCCAAAGCTCCGCCCTGACCGGCGGGTTGCCCAAGGTATTCTTCGAGACCGAGGACCGCGAGGTGACGATCCGCGACATGCGCCGGCTCGCGGACGAGCTGTCGCTCGACCGTCACGGCTTCGAACTGCGCCGCCACGAGACCGTGGTCGAAGACCTCTACGACGATGCGGCGGTCGAGGAGGTCTACGAACCCGAGGTCGAGACCCTGTTGAAAGCGGCGACTGGCGCGAATCGCGTCGTCATATTCGATCACACCCGCCGCTCGGACAGCGTCCAAGGCGCCGACAACCCGGACGGGCCGCGCGGGCCGGCGAGCCGCGTGCACGTCGACTACACGGTCGGCTCCGGCCCGATCCGCGCCGCCGATACTCTGGGCGCCGGAGAGGTCGAGGGCATCTTCGCCGCGGGCGGGCGAATCGTGCAGGTCAATGTCTGGCGCCCGATCACCGGGCCGGTGCAACGCACGCCCTTGGCGCTGGCCGACGCGGCAAGCGTCAAGACCGCGGAACTGGTCGCCACCGATCAAATGTTCCCGGACCGGGTCGGCGAGATCTACCAGCTAGCTTACGGCTCGGGCCAGCGGTGGTACTGGGCGCCGCGCATGGAGCGGGACGAAGTGTTGCTGATCAAGGGCTGGGATAGCCTGGACGATGGCCGCGCCATGTTCACGCCACACGGTGCTTTCCCGCTGCCCGGCCAAAACCCCGACGCGCCGGCTCGCGAAAGCATAGAGACCCGCACTTATCTGATTTTCGACGGCTAAGCCCGCACCGGGCCCCGGTCGCGTCGGGCCGAACCGGCCGCGTCAGTGCGCCACGCCGCTGCCCGTGTGACGCAGCACGCTCCACTGGCCGTAACTGTCCTTCAGGTCGAGTTCGATGGCACCGGTCGCCTTGGTCGAGGCGTTGCCGATTTCAGCCTGCTCGAACTCGATGCCGTTGGGAATGTCGATGCGCACCCGGTGCGGGTCGCCCGATACCGGGCTTGCGATCGGCCGGCCGGTGGACTCGAGCACGCCGGGGATGTTCACCCGGGCGGTGCGGCCCTCGACGTCGACCTCGAACTCGATGCGCTTGATCAGCGGCTCGTGCACGGTGTCGGACATGGCATGGAGCACCCACCAATGGGTCGCGGCCTCGTCGGTCTCGCCGCCGTAGAGGACGGTGACCAGCGCCGCGCGCTGGGCTTCATCGGCGCGCTCGTCGATGATCGCCTGAATCTGCCCGCCGCCCTCGTAGATCGGTCCGGGCCAGGAATAGATTAGGCCGACAGTGAGCCCATCCAGTTTGGTATCGCCGAAGTGGCCCTTGTCGATGCGCACGACCTCGAAGCCCTTGCATAGGCCGTCGGTTGGGTCGTCCTCAAACTGGCAGGGACAGCCGTAGACGCAATTGCAGTTGCCGAATTCGATGCCCTCAATGTACCAATCGACGTTCGCCATGATTTTCCTCCCCGATTCGCGTGGACGACACAGGTTTCAGTGAGTCATTTTGACGGAGCAGCCTCCGGACCGCAATGCGCCGCCGCCCGCCGTGCCAGCACCACGAGACGGCGGACACCGGCCATGGAGAGGACCACCGCCGCGGTGAAGACGTAGAGCCCGGCGTGGGTGGTCACGTCGCTGACGATCGAGATTTGAATCGCAACGATGGTCAGCGCGGCCACGAAGACGTCGATCATGGACCAGCGGCCGAACGCCTCGAGCCAGTCGAGCAGCCCGGCCAGGTCGGTCCCGCGCGTATCGGCGCCGTACCACAGGGTCAACGCGACCAGCATCTTGAGCGCCGGAAAGGCGACCGAAAACGCCAGCACCACCACGCAGAGGAAATAATGACCGTTGGCCCAAAGCTGTCCCGCGCCGGCCAAGATCGAGACCTCTTCGGCAAAAAACACCAGCTTTTGGACGGTCATGATCGGCAAGGTCCAGCCGGCCACCAGAAGTCCACTTACGGCCACGAAGTAGAGGCCCAGCCAGCGGTCGGCCCCGCGCACCGTGGCGGCGAGCGAACGCGGATGGCGCACCAACGCGGGACGGGGGAAATTCTCGGGCATGCGGTCGATTTTCCAATCTGGCGAATCGGTGATTCCGGGAAGTGTAGCGGCTGCGCCCCGGGATTTCCATTTGATGCCAGGGGCCAAAATGCGTTAGTAACCACCGCCGCATTCGGCTTTGCGTCCACCCGGAGACTCGCGCGGCGCAACCCGTGCCAGCGGCCTGTATCGACCGGAATTCGAAGGTGCTCATGACCGAGATTGGTGACCAGGCCTTGCTGCCCGCCGGATTCCAGGATGTCCTGCCACCCCAGGCCGCCCAGGAGGCCGCGGTGATCGAGCGGCTGATCGCCTGCTTCGCCGGCCGCGGCTACGAACGGGTCAAGCCGCCATTGCTCGAATTCGAGGAGACTATCCTGGCCGGCGCCGGCGCCGCCGTGGCGCAGCAGACCTTCCGGCTGATGGATCCGGTCAGCCAACGCATGATGGGGCTGCGCGCCGATATGACACCCCAGGTGGCACGCATCGCGGCGACCCGGCTGCGCAAGGCGCCGCGGCCGCTGCGGTTGTGCTACGGCGGCCAGGTGCTTCGAATCAAGGGCGGCCAGCTTCGGCCCGAGCGCCAGTTCGCCCAGGTTGGCGCGGAGCTGATCGGCGCGGCCTCGGCGCGCGCCGACGCCGAGGCGGTCGTGCTCGCCGCGGAGGCGCTGGCTGCGATCGGCATCGGCGGGCTCTCCGTCGATCTCAACCTGCCGCTGCTGGTGGACGCCCTGGCCGCGGATCTGGACATCGGCGGTGCGCGGCTGGCGGCGTTGCGGCAGGCGCTCGACCGCAAGGACGCGGCCGCGGTTTCCGAGATCGCCGGTGTGTCGGCGGCGCAATTTCAGGCCCTGCTGCGCGCTGCTGGCCCGGCCGAGGCGGCGTTGGCGGCGCTCGGCGCCATGGCCTTGGTGGGTGCCGCGGCCGAGGAAGTCGCCCGGCTGATCCGGGTGGTCGAATCGATTCAGGCGGGGGCGCCGGACTTGACTCTGACCATCGACCCGGCCGAACACCGCGGCTTCGAGTACCAGACCGGGATTTCGTTCATTCTCTTTGCGCGTGGGGTGCGCGGCGAGCTCGGCCGGGGCGGGCGCTATGCGACCGAACCGCCGGCCCGGGCTGCCACCGGGGACGCCAGTCCCGAACCGGAGTCGGCGACCGGTTTCACCCTGTTCATGGACAGCGTCCAGCGCGCCTTGCCGGAGCCGCTGCCGCCGCGCCGGCTCTATCTGCCGCCGGACTGTCCGGCCGCGCGCGGAAATGAACTGCGGGCGGAGGGCTGGATCACGCTGGCGGGGCTGGAGGCGGTGGCCGATTTCGCCACCGAGGCGCGCCGGATGGGTTGCAGCCACGCGCTGATCGAAGGCGCGATCACCGCTCTGGAGGATTGAGAAAAATATGGCGAACGTCGTGGTGGTCGGCTCCCAATGGGGCGACGAGGGCAAGGGCAAGATCGTCGACTGGCTGTCCGAGCGCGCCGATGTGGTGGTGCGCTTCCAAGGTGGCCATAACGCCGGGCACACCCTGGTGATCGACGGCACGACCTACAAGCTGTCCCTGCTTCCTTCTGGCTCGGTGCGGCCGGGCAAAATGTCGATCATCGGCAATGGCGTGGTGATCGATCCATGGGCGCTCGTCGCGGAGATCGACGCCATGGCGGAGCTCGGAGTCACGGTGACGCCCGAGACGTTGCGGATCGCCGAGAACGCCAGCCTGATCCTGCCGTCGCACGGCGCCGTCGACCGGGCACGCGAAGCCGCCGCCGGCGGCAAGGCCCGCATCGGCACCACCGGTCGCGGCATCGGACCGGCCTACGAGGACAAATACGGCCGCCGGGCGGTTCGGGTCTGCGACCTGGCCGACGAGGCGTATTTGGCCGAGCGGGTGGACGCCTTGCTGGCGCACCACAACGTGCTGCTGCGCGGGCTGGGCGCCGAAGAAGTAGCCCGTGACGAGGTCCTGGCGAAGCTGCGCGAGGTCGCGCCGCGCATCCTGCCGTTCGCCGACCGGGTTTGGCACCGCCTCGACGAGGCGCGCCGCCAGGGTAAGCGGATTCTGTTCGAAGGCGCCCAGGGCGCCATGCTGGACGTCGATCACGGCACCTATCCCTTCGTCACATCGTCCAACACCTTGGCCGGGCAGGCCGCCGCCGGGGCCGGCATCGCGGCCAAGGCCGTGGACTACGTGCTCGGCATTACCAAGGCCTATACCACCCGGGTCGGCCAGGGGCCGTTCCCGGCCGAGCTCCATGACGATACCGGGCGCCTCCTGGGCGAACGCGGCCACGAGTTCGGCACCGTGACCGGTCGCCGGCGCCGCTGCGGCTGGTTCGACGCCGTGATGGTGCGCCAAGCGGCCAGGATCGGCGGCATCGACGGCATCGCGCTAACCAAGCTGGATGTCCTCGACGGCCTGCCCGAGTTGAAGGTCTGCACCGGCTACCGGATCGACGGCGAGACCTACGACCACCTGCCGGCGCGAGCTCCGCTCCAGGCCAAGGCGGAGCCCGTATATCAGACCCTGGAGGGCTGGAGCCAGAGCACCAGGGGCGCGCGCTCCTGGGCCGACCTGCCGGCCACCGCGGTCAAGTATATCCGGCGCGTCGAGGAGTTGATCGAGGTGCCGGTAGCGCTGCTCTCCACCAGTCCCGAGCGCGAGGACACGATCCTGGTCCGCGATCCCTTCGCGGGTTGATCCTTGGTATTGCCCGCGGCCGGAAGGTTTACGCCAGCCACGCGCGCGGCGTTGGGCGGCTTCAGCGCCGGCCGCCGAGGGTCTCGGAGAATTCGCTGTGGATTTTAAACCGGATGTCCGTCGAGAACAGTTCGGTCTCGGTCAGCCACACGAAGGCCAGGTAGAGCCCACCCAGGACCGCCGCGGTGCTCAGTAGCTTCTTCATGATTCTGCCTTCCAGTGCAGGCGGTATTGAATATTGGACCATACAAACTGCGTGACGAAGATGTCCGCGCAAGGATGGGCAGCGGGGACTGCCAAGGTCCCTCGGCCCGGGTCAGGTGCTGGCCAGCGGCGCGCCGGCCGGGGCCGCGCCACTTCGGCGGGTTACCCGCATGAGCACGAACGCGGCGCCAAGCATCGGCAGAAGGGCGACCGCATACATGCCGAATACGGCGTATAGCGACCGGCTGGCTAGGTCCTGGAACGCCAGGGACAGCCCCTCGATCACCGCCACGCAAAGGAATGCGACGAACAAGCGGTGCTTCTGCCCACGCCGAGAGAATTCGCCCGACAGCAGCGCGGCCAGCGCGATCATGACGAATCCCAATACATAAAGCGGGGCAATCAGGCGCTGATGGCCCTCGGCGACAAGTTCGTTGTAGTTTTTCCGGTCGCCCGGGTCGGTCGAAGGACTGAGTAGATCGGTCAGGAAACGCTCCTTGGGCTGTCGCCAGCGCACGCGGACCGATCCCCGATCTTGAGGTAGATCCATGGTATATTGGTCGAAGGTCAGAAGAGAAAGCCGCCCGCTGTCCGGATCAATCTGTTGGCTGTTGCCGTTGATCAAGACCGCGCGCGGCCCCTGTTCACTCTGCACCAATGAGCCGAATTCGGCCATTCTGGTTACCGGTTTCTTCGGGTCGCGATTGTCGTGGACGAGGATGCCGCGTAGCTCGCCGTCCGGCGAGCGCGCCCGCACGTATATCGTGATGCCCTCCGATACGGTGTTGAAGGCGCCTGCCTGCAAGACCACTGTGGCGTAGTTGTTGCGGATGTCGTACTGCAGCTCCTTGAATTTATGGTAAGACGCGGGCAGGAAGTACAACATGATGCTATAGACCACGAGGGTCCCGAGGCCGGCGAATACGAGGGCCGGCCGGGCGAGTTGCATCTGGGACAGGCCAGCCGCGCGCAGCACGACCATCTCGCTGTCCATGACCAATTTGTGATAGATGAAGAGGACCGCGCAGAAGGCCGCGATCGGCAAAAGGAATCCAACCAAGGACGGCAGAGCCAGACCTACGAAGGTCAGAAACACCGTGATCGGCAGCCCCCGGTTCACGATGAAATCAATCCAACGCAGCGAGTAGATCAACCAAACGATTATCGTCAGGCCCGTCGTGATGGCGAGCGCCGCGATCAGGAGTTGGTTAAAGATATAGAGCGTAACGACTTTCACAGCCGGCCTATATAACGCGATTGTGCACTCGCTGGCCACAAATCTTCCAGGAACCTATCGTCTTGGATCGAAACGATCTAATACGGTAGGTCCCTGAATTCATGTATCGGAACGCGATTCACGTTTCAAATCGAATTTGTTTGACCCCACGCGGCGCCGGCCGTGCCGAGATCAGTTGACGGTCAGGCGCTCCTCGATGGCGGCATTGCGAATCGCCTTCTGCAGCTTCTCGAAGGCGCGCACCTCGATCTGGCGCACGCGCTCGCGGCTTATGCCGTATTGCTGCGAGAGTTGCTCCAGGGTCATCGGGTCGTCCTTGAGCCGGCGTTGCTCCAGAATGTGACGCTCACGCTCGTTGAGCGTGGTCATTGCCCCGGTTAGAAGGTTGTGGCGCTTCTCGAACTCCTCGGAGTTGGCGAAGGTGGTTTCCTGGCTTTCGGTTTCGTCGACCAACCAGTCCTGCCACTCGCCATCGCCGTCGATTCTGAGCGGCGCGTTGAGTGAATGGTCCGGCGCCGCGAGCCGCCGGTTCATGTTGACGACGTCGACCTCGGGCACGCTGAGCGCGTCGGCGATGTGGGTCACCTGCTCCGGCGCCAGGTCGCCTTCGTCGATCGCCTGCATCTGGCCCTTGAGCTTGCGC
>CAXMQD010000586.1:0-2790 GCA_964194965.1 uncultured Acidimicrobiia bacterium
GACCCGCTGCGGCGCCCTGCTCAAGGACTTCTTCGCCGCCCGGCGCTGAATCCCTACCCTTCGCATCCGCTCAAGCGGCCTTGCGCGCGATGCTTGGAGGGCCGGCGCCGCGTTCTCTCGGTGGTCGCCGTATCATTAAAAAAGGACCGGCAGGATGTCAAGTCTCCCGACCTTTTTTCGGTCCGGGGCTTCCCTCGACTCGCCATATACAGTAGAAGCAAGAATATCGACCGGCATATTTAGTGTGTTCGGAGAGTATCGGCAGGTATCGGCGGCAGCAATGCCGCCGCGCGGGGCCGCAACGCGATAGCGGGGTTTACACGGATGAAGGTGGTCGTGATCGCCGCCCGGAAGGGCGGGTCGGGGAAGACGACGCTCGTCGGTCATCTCGCCGTGCAAGCCGAGCGTGCCGGCCAGGGCCCAGCGGCGTTGATCGACATCGATTCCCAGGGCAGCCTTTCGGCTTGGTGGAACGAACGCGCCGCGCCGACCCCGGTGTTTGCCCAAACCACCTTGGCCGGGTTCGCCGGAGACGTCGCGCGGCTGCGCGGCCTCGGCATCGAGACTCTGTTCGTCGACACGCCGCCGGCGCTCGGCGCAACCATTTCCGAGGTCGTCAAGCTTGCCGATCTGGTGGTCATCCCGACCCGGCCGAGCCCGCACGACCTGCGTTCCATCGGCGCCACCGCGGAGTTGGTCGAGCACTTGGGCAAGCCGCTGGTTTTCGTGCTCAATGGCGCCACACCGCGCGCCCGAATCAACGGCGAAGCGCTCAACGTGCTATCTCAGCATGGCATGCTAGCGCCGGTGATCCTGCATCAGCGCATCGACTTCGCCGCTAGCATGATCGATGGGCGCACGGTCATGGAATTGCCCGATTCGTCGCGGTCCAGCGAAGAGATAGAAAGGCTCTGGGCCTATGTGAGCGGTCGCCTGGAGGGCGCCGCGCCGCGTCCCCGCCTGCCCAGCCTGCCGCGGCGTCCGGCCGGAACGACGGGCCTCGCCATGGTCGGCGCAAGCCGCCAGGGAACGGCATGAGCGAACCCCAAGCCGGTCCCACGACGGGCCTGCTCGCGCGCAAGGGACTCGCCGCGCCAGCCGGCGCGGTGTCCGGTCCGGCGTTGGCTCTCGCCGTGGTGCCGGATTGCGAATCCTTGCCCGAGTCCGGAGCGCCGGATCCGGCCGGGAAACCGAAGCCAGCGAGTCAACTGCCACCCGATTTTATGACCGGCCGGCAAGTCGCGCGCGACTTGGCGAGGCGGTCCGCGGACCAGCCCAAAGCCGCGCCGCGCCCGTTGTCCGCCGTTGATCCCGGTACGGAGCGCCCTGGAACAGCGGTTCCGGAGTTGTTCGCCAAACCCGAGGTTCCGCGTCCGGACCCGGCGCTGCGTATCGATACCGGGAAGAAATCGGCCGCGCGCGCCGGGCCATGGCGCTTTCGGGCCCTGGTCGCGGGGCTGGTGTTCGCGCTCGCCGCCGCCGGCTACGGCTATCAAAGCGGCTGGTTCGAGTCCAAGCCGCAAGCCCCGGCGTCGGCTTCCCCTGCGCCGGCTCAAATCGGACCCGCCCAAATCCGGCCCGAAGCGGCGAAATCGGCCTTGGTGCCACCCGCGGCGGCGCCGGAATCCAGTCCGGGCCTCAAAGTCAACCCGCCCTCGGTCGATATCGTACGCATCGAGCCCGGCGGCGCGGCGGTTATCGCGGGCCGGGCGGCGCCGGGGACCGAGCTGATCCTACTCGACAACGGGGCGCCGATCGGCACGACCCAAGCGGATTCCTACGGCGAATGGGTGTTCATCCCGACCGAGCCGCTGCCCAGTGGCGCCCACGACTTCGGCTTGGTGATCAAGAAGATCGAAGGCGGCGTCAGCGTGCCGCCGCCCGGGAAGATGCCCGCCGCCAAGGATACCACCGCTCCGGGGGTTCGAGAATCAAATGAGCCTGGCACTGTTGCTGGCGCGGCAGCGGCAGTGTCGATCCCACCGCGCAAGCGAGACACCCGAATCAAGCACGCGGCCGCCGCGCCGCTGCCTTTTGCGGTGCAGCTCGCCTCGGTCAAGACCCGGGCGGGGGCCGAACGTGAGTGGCGGGTCTTGCGCGATCGATATCCGGATATCCTGGCCGGGCGGACGCGCAGCTTCGAAAAGGCCAAACTGACCGGTGGCGAAACCGTGGTGCGCCTGCGCACCGGTGGGTTCGCGAATCGCACCGAGGCCGCCGCGCTTTGCGCGCGCCTGACGGCCAAACATCATAACTGCTTGGTCGTGCGCACCGCCGCTAAACCATAGACTGGCGTCGGCATCCCACGCTTCGCCCGTGGCTCATTAGTCCACGGCGACGGTTTCCCGCGTCCGGCCGGCGCCTGCGTCCGCGGATTCGTGCACGCCGATGGTCTGTAGCAGCGCGCTGATTTCGGCGCGGCCGGCCAGGTGGCTGGGATTGGGTGACGCGGCGCCGGGTTCCGCTTCCGGCAGATCGAGAATGGTCAGGCCCTTCAGGAACAACTCCCGGAACACAACGCGTTCGCCGAAGCCAGGCGCCAGGCGAAAGCCAATGCGCTGCGCCAACTGGGCCAGCAGCCCGGCGATGTCGCGCTTGTTGCGTGCCTCGATGTGACTCAGGCGGTTGCGCATCACCACCCAGTCGATTGGCGATTGTCCGGCAAGAACGCGCCGGTTGTTCTGCTCCCAGACCATCTGGCTGTAGCTGCTCGGCGCCAGCACCGCGCGATGCCGGCGGTCGATCCGGGCGAGCACGTCGATATCGAGGAAGCTGTCGTTGATCGGTGTG
>CAXMQD010000587.1:0-8321 GCA_964194965.1 uncultured Acidimicrobiia bacterium
AGGCGCGCGGCGTAGTCCTCCGGCGTGCCGAAACCGATCAACTGGCGCTGGCTCCAGGTCCGGCCGCGATGCATGCTCGGGTAGATGCCGCGGGTCATGGGCGGCTGGCCCGGGAAGCCCAGGTCCGCCATGTAGCGCTCGGCGCTCCAGTCGGCGGCGGTGTAGAGCGGCTTGACCTCGATGCCGGAGCGGTTGCGCGGGTTCGCCGCGTCGCCCAGGCGCGCATCGTAGTCGCGGCGCCACGCCGTCTCGGCCTGTTCGAAGCCGGGCAGCGGCAGTTGTAGGGCTTGTTCGCTCATGGCGCTCTCCGATTGTTCAGATTGCCGCGCGCGCATCGTCGGCCAGACGGCGCACGGTCTCGACGATGTCCTCGCGCGTGCTGCCCGGATGGAACACCCGCGACACGCCGGCGCGCAGCAGTTCCTCGGCCTCGTCGTCGGGCACGATGCCGCCGACCACCAGCCTGACGTGACCCAGGCCCGCCTCGCGCAGCGCCGTCACCACTTGGGGCATCAGGAGGTGGTCGGTGGCGAGCGAGGAGATGCCGATCACATCCACGTCCTCTTCCAGCGCCAGCTTGACCACCGTGGCGATCTCCTGCCACGGCGCCGTGTAGACCACCTCCATGCCGGCGTCGCGCAGGAAGGCGGCGACCAGGCGGCTGCCGCGGTCGTGGCCGTCGAGCCCGACCTTGGTGACCAGCACTTTGGGCGGGCGCTGGGCGAGCGTCGGGGCTGTCATGGCGTGTCCTCGGCGCCGGGCCCGCCGGCAAATAGGGTCAGGTAGCGCTCGGCAATCACGTCCGGTGGAACGGCGCCCGGGCCGATCGCAACCAGCGCCAGGAAACGCCGGGCGAGCGTGGCTGGCGGGTCGCCGCCGGGGCGGTACCAGGTCTGGGTCCAGTTGAGCGCGCCCAGCATCATCAGCCGCAGCGCCTGACGGTCGGCTTCAGCGGGCAACTCCAGCATCTCGATTAGCGCCTTGAAGCGGTCCTCGTGGGCATCGCGCAACGCGATCAGCCGGGCTTGCATCGCCGGGCAGTCCTGGGGCCGGACCCGGATCACGACCTGGGCGTAGTCGCCGCCGGCCTCGAGCAGCATTTCCAGATGTGCGACGCAGGCGGCCTCGAGCCGCGCCCAGGGCCGGTCGGCCTCGGACGGGGCGGCGTCGAGCCGCTCGGCGATGCGGCGCACGCCCTCCTCGTAAGCCGCGAGCAGCAGCTCGTCCTTGGATGGGAAGTGATAGTACAGCGAGCCGGGCAGCATGCCGGCCGCGGCGCCGATCTCGCGCATCGAGGCGGCATGAAATCCCTGGCGCGCAAACAGCTCCGCGGCGGCGTCGAGGATCTCTCCGCGGCGGTTGTGGGCGCGGGGGGTGGGCCGGCACGGTGCGGATCGCGTGGAAGTGGCCGATCCAGCCATCTTGCCAGCCATCTTGGGCGTGGCGCTGGGCGAGGCGGCGCCGGGCGCGGCGGCGTCGAGCGCGGCGGCCAGGGCGCGACGCTTGCGCCGGCCAGGTCCCCGTGCCCGGGATACCGAGGCTGTGGTGTCGGACGTCATTATATCCGCGATTCAAACAAACGACCGTTTGGTTATATCGCTATCGTGTGAGGCGGTCAAGGCAGGTCTCGGGCCAGCAGGACTCGGGTTGGCCGTGTCTCGGATCGGAATTGCGTCAAGACCAGATCCGGCGCGCCGGCCTGTCACCGGATCAAGTCCGCTTCGCCCCGACTCCGGAGGTCGCCGACGCCCGTCGTTTAGGGGGAGATTTGGCCCGACTCGGACATAAGCAGCGGACGACGCAGAGTTTATTTTCAAAGCTTAAAGGCGCGTTCGCCGATTCCCCGACACAATGAATTGTCCCCCTTGCGGCGAGGGTGGAACGAGGCCTTCGACCGCCTCCCATTTTATCACCTCGGTCCCAGGAATTTCCGGCCAGCGTCCGCTCGACCCCATCGATATCGGCGGAAACGGCGAGATAATCGTTGATCGTCACGGCGATACAGCGCCCGCCCTGGTCACGCCCCGGGGGATCGCGACGGCGGGATTCGACGATATTAACGGCCGTCCGGAAACGGGTGGCGCGAATTCAAAAACACCATCAATAATGGAGCGAATATTTCCAATTTTCTTTGACCCATCAGGTTGATGGATTTACCCTGTTTGGCCGAAAACAAGTCCATTCCTTCTGACATTCTTAGGGGAGGCGAACATGAAATTCAATCACCCGATTATGGCGGCGCTTGCCATCATTCTGTTTGCCGTGCCCGTGGCTCAGGCCGCGGAGATGGAGATCGTGGTTTGGGCGCCGGCGGACCAGAACGAGCGCTACCGCTTCGAGGCCGTCGCGCTGGCTGCCAACGTTCTCAACGAGGAGCTGAAGATCGAGGGCCGCGACATCAAGGTCACCGTGTCGGCGCGGTCGTTCGCCGGTTCGCAGACGTGGCAGCAATTGAAGCAAGGCTTTTCACTGGCCGTCGAGGCCGGTCAGGGGCCGCACATCATCGTCGGCGGTCACGAGGACATCCCGGTGTGGGGTAACGCCGGCCTGATCCATCCGATCGAGGACCACATCGACCTCGAGGCTTGGCCATTCGCCGATGTCTTTCCCAGCCTGTGGCCGATCATGTCGTGGAACGGGCAGGTCTGGGGCGTCCCACAGGATGCCGAATCCAGGCCTTTCTTCGGCTGGATGCCACACTTAAAGGCGATCGGTTATTCGGACGCCGACATCGCGGCCCTGCCGGGGAAAGTCAAGAGTGGTCAGTACACCCTGCAGAACGTTCTCGAAGACGCCAAGAAAATTCAAGATAAAGGCTTGGTCGAGAAGGGCTACGGATTCTATCCGCGGGCCACCAAGGGGGGCGACTACTGGCAGTTCTATGCCGTCCAAAAAGGCGGCGACATGATCGACCCCAAGAGCGGCAAGTTGATCCTGGATAGGGGCGCCCTGCTCGGATACTACCAGTTCTTCAATGATGCGGTGTTCAAGTACGGGGTGACCAAGAAGAACCATCTGGGGATGGACTGGGACCAGTGGTACAACGAGGTGGCCAACGGCAAGGCCGGCCTGTGGCACGGCGGCACCTGGCATTACGCCCGCTATACCCGCCGCGAGGGACTTGACGATTTCTTCGGCACGGTCGTGTTTTCGCTGATTCCTTCGGGCGGCGCCGGGGGCAAGGCGACCACCCTTACCCACCCGCTGACCTACCTGATCTCCAAACAAGCCAAGGACGAGGAACTGGAGATCGCGGCGCGGCTGGTTACCATCGTTTCCGAGCCCCGGCTCAATACGCTCCATGCCATCGCCTCGGCCCACCTCGGCATCACAACCGCCCAAACGAAGGTCTCGCAGTATTCCGACGACCGCTGGACGGCGGAAGCCACGGATCTGTTGAAAAGCGCCTTTGCGTTGCCCAACAGCATCGATTTCGGGCAATACGACACGCTCGTCTGGAAGGGCCTGACCGCCGCCTGGAGCGGCGACCTTTCGCCGCAGGACGCGGTCGAGACGGTGGTCAAGGAGATGAAGGCCACGATGGGAGACAAGGTGATCATCCGTTAAATCCCTAAGCCCGCGCCTCGGCGCGTTGGCCCGGTCCGGCGCCATCGATCCCGGACCGGGCGCATCGGTGGCCGGGCGCCGGGTGAACGAACGCCCGAATCGATCGGCCCGGATGCTGAACCCGGATGCTGAACGGAGAATAGCAGATGCGTAGGCAGCGCTCGCTCCTTCCCGTCTGGTTCATGCTGCCTGCTTCGGCCGCGGTGACTCTGTTCTTCGTGATTCCGGTCTTCATGACCTTCGTCTTCAGTTTCACCTCGATGAGTTCCGATACCGGGATTCTCGGAAATCGCTACATCATTACCGAAGCGACGATCCGGGACCTGACCCAGCACGGCGTCGATGCCAACTTGGTGAAGCAGTTGGGCGGCAAAGTGTTCGTGTTCGACGAGGCGGGGCTGGCGGCGGTCGGTAAAATTGGCCTGAAACCGCTGGTCGTGAAGGAGATCGAGGAGAAGCTCTCGGCCAAGGTGTTTGAGTCCGAAAAGGAGCTCTTCGCCGCCCTGAAGTCGCTGAATAACCGTCCGCGTTCGTTCAAGGACCGCAAAGTGATATCGAAGGCGGTGGTCAATACCATCATCAACCGCGAGTTCCGGACGGCGGCGGATTTTCGTGCCGGCCTAACCTCGATCGACATCGACGTGGACGACGCCACGTTCGACCGCTTGCTCGAATTGGTCAACACCAGTTGGACGTGGACCACCAGCAACTACGTGGAGTTGCTGGCCAGCGATTTCACCGTGAAGATATTGGTCAACACCATGTTTTATGTGTTTTTGACCCTGATATTTAACGTCGGATTTGCGTTAGTTCTGGCGCTCGCCACGTTTTACATGCCGTCCGGGCAGTCCAAGTTCTTCCGCGCCTTGTGGCTGATCCCGCGCATCAGCCCCTCGGTCATCTACGTCATGCTGTGGAAGTGGTTTACTTTCGACAGCGGTTTCATGAGCCACTTCCTTGGAACCTTCGGCGTGGAACCCGAAAACTGGCTCTACGAGTATCCCTGGACCTTCGTCATTTTCGCCAACGGATTTGTCGGCGCCAGCATGGGCATGATCATCTTCGCCAGCGCCGTGCTGGCAATACCCGGTGATGTGCTTCGCGCGGCCGAGGTCGATGGCGCCTATCCGTGGCAACAGGTACGGCGCATCATCCTGCCCATGATGGCCTGGCCGATCCTCTTCGTCACCAGCTACCAGACCTTGAGCCTCTTGACGTCGTTCGAATACATCCTGTTGTTGACCGACGGCGGCCCTGGTTTCTTCACCACCGAGACCTGGGCGCTGAACGCCTATCACACCGCGTTGTCCAACTATTACGGAAACCTGCGTTACGGCTTCGGGGCGACGCTGGCGGTGGTGCTGGTGGTCGTCGGCATCGTGCTGTCGCTGGTCTACCTTCGAATCTTTGATTTCAAGAAACTGGTTGCCGAGCCGTTGATCGAGAACTGACCATGGATGACCGCAAAGCCAATTGGCCGCTGACTATTTTTCTGCTGATCGTCTCGGCGCCGATCTTGATCATGTACCTGTGGCTGTTCATCGATTCCATTTCCGAGATCAACGTCGAGAGCATTTGGCCGCAGAAATTCACGCTCAGGAACTGGCGCTTCCTAACCGAAGAGATCATCGGTCACGGTAGTGTTTGGACAGCAACCCTCAACACCACCATTTTCGCGACCAGCGTAGTCACCATCGTCGTCGTCCTGTCGTCCACCGCCGGCTACGCATTGTCGCGCCTGAAATTTCCGTTCCGCGCCCAGTTTCTTGGCTTTGTGCTGCTGCTTCATTCCTTCCCCAGCGTCACGTTGATCATTTCGATTTTTCTCATGTTGAGGATGATCGGCCTCTACGACACGCTGATCGGCGTCATCTTGGTCAAGGCCGCCCTCGAGCTGCCGTTTGGAATCTGGATAATGAAGGGCTTCTACGACACCGTGCCCTGGGAGATCGAGATGGCGGGACTGCAGGATGGCGCCAGCCGTTTCCAGGTCTGGTACAAGCTCGTCCTGCCCCAGATCATGCCTGGAGTCGCTGCGCTGGCCATATTCTCCTTCATGGCCGGTTGGAGCGAGTTCGTGCTGCCGCTCATCCTGGCGCCGAGTTCGGATGCCCGGCTGCTGTCGGTCTATCTCGCCGGCCTGTTGATCGACGACTATCTGTCGGATTTCGGACTGTTCAAGGCGGTCGGACTGTTCTACGTCGTTCCGGTAATGATCTTCTATCTATTTACCCAGGACAAACTGATGAACATCTACGGCGGGGGGACCAAAGGCTGATGGAAATCAGACTGGAAAAATTCTCCAAGTCTTTCGGTCCGGTCCGTGTGATCGAGGACATGGACCTGACCATCGGCGACTGCGAAATGATTGCCCTGTTGGGCCCGTCGGGTTGCGGCAAGACGACCACCCTTTACGCCGTCTGCGGCATCCACCGGGTCACTTCGGGGCGGATCTGGTTCGGCGACAAGGACGTGACCGCTCTGCCTCCGCAGAAGAAGAACGTTGGCGTCGTCTTCCAGTCCTTCGCCCTGTATCCGCACCTCAGCGTCTATGAAAACATCGCATTTCCATTGCGAATCCGAAAAGACAGCGCCGCTGATATCGAGCACAGCGTCAAGGAAGTCGCTGGCATCCTGCACATGGATGAGCTACTGGACCGCCGGCCCGGGCAGCTTTCGGGCGGCCAGCAGCAGCGGGTCGCGCTGGCCCGCGCGCTGGTGCGCAAACCGGACGTTCTGCTGATGGACGAACCCCTGGCCAACCTCGATGCCGGCCTGCGACTCGAGATGCGCAGCGAAATCCGCCGCATCCAGCAGGAATCCGGTTGTACCTCCATCCTGGTTACCCACGACCAGGTCGAGGCGATGAGCATGTGCGACCGCATTGCCCTGATGAACGAGGGCAAGATTCAGCAGATCGGCACGCCGGACGAGATGTACCAACAGCCGCGGAACCGGTTCGTCGCGGGTTTCATCGGCAATCCACCGATATCCTTCTGTGATGGCGTCATCCAGGACAATCGTTTCGTCACCGAGGGCCTCGAATTTGAAATACCGGACCGGCTTGAGGCGGCGTCGATGACGGCTGGACAGAAGGTTACCATCGGCGTAAGACCCGAATACCTGCGGCCGGAATTCGCCGCAGCCATCGAGGGGGAGATCACCTTTGTCGAGTCCCAGGGCCGTGAGGTTCTTTACGATCTTACGCTGGCCGGCGGAAAGGTGTTCCGATCGATCCAGGGCGGTGGGCCTAAGTTCAAGCTTGGCGAGAATGTTCGTTGGGGCATAGATATCGGCGCAGTTTTCTTTTTCGACGGACAGGGGAACCGAATATAAGGTCCGGCGGGCTGGAGCCGTCCGTACCGAACCTCCAGCAGAATGAATTGAGAGCGGTCCGTCGATCCGGGGCACTGCCGTCGTGTGAGTGCCGGGCATCCGTACCAGGCGGGCATCAAGCGGGATCGGAGCGAATTTGGGAATGAAGTTCGTTACTTACAACATCCAGTACGGACTGGGCCGGGACGGGCGATACGATTTGGAGCGGACGGCGAGGGTGGTCGAAGGAGCCGACGTCATCGCCTTGCAGGAGGTGGAACGGTTCTGGAAACGCTCGGGAACGGTAGACCAGGTCGCCGAGCTGTCCGAGCGTCTTCCCGATTACCACTGGGTCTACGCGCCCGGCCTGGACATGGACGCCAGCTATCGCGACAAGGACGGCCGTGTAATCAGCCGCCGCCGACAGTTCGGCACCATGGTGATGTCGCGAACGCCGATTCTCTCGAGCCGTAGTTTTCCGCTTCCGAAGTACGGCACTTTGAAACAGCACAGCATCCAGCAGGCCCTGCTGGAAGGGGTGATCGATACGCCCGCCGGACCGGTCCGCGTCTATACGGCCCATCTCAGCCATCTGTCGGCGGAAACCCGCGTACCCCAAATCGAGGCGCTGCTCGATATTATCGGCCGGGCGCCGGGCGAGGGCGGCGCCTGGTGCGGCGGCCATCCCAACCCCGATGCGGGTTGGACCGAGGGCGAAGAGCCTCCGATGCCGCGCCATGCGATGATCATGGGCGACTTGAACTTCGTTCCGGACTCCGACCAATACGACATGATCGCCGGTCCCGTGTCGCCGAACCACGGTCGGCTGGTTCGGCGCGACGGCCTCCTCGATGCCTGGGTGGTGGCCGGCCATGAAGAGAACGATAGAGTGACCAGCCCGGCCGTGACCGACGCCCCCGAGGACGGCGAGGATACCGATTCCTGCCTGGATTATTGCTTTGTTACCGTCGAACTGGCGGCTCGGGTGCGCGGCGTCCACATCGACGGCGCGGCCGACGCTTCGGACCACCAGCCGGTGTGGATCGAAATCGACCTCGATGACCCGGCGGCGCCGTTGTCCGGCTAAGCAGACTTTCGAAACCCCGCCCATAGAACGAGGGGCAGCCGACGCGAAAACATCGTCGACGGGAAATGACTGCTGATGACTAACAAGAAAAGTTCCGGACGTTCCGATCGATGTCCGGTCTTCCCCTGCGACCTCAACCGATCGACGCAACACATGCGTTAAATCGTTCCGCCGGCGTTTCGAACGCAAGCGTCTTGCGGGGTCGTTCGTCCAACTGCCGTGCGACCTTGTTCAGTTGCGCCTGCGAGTATACCGATAAGTCGGTGCCTTTGGGGAAGTACTGTCTCAAGAGGCCATTGGTGTTCTCGTTGGAGCCGCGTTGCCACGGACTGCGCGGGTCGCAGAAGTAAAC
>CAXMQD010000588.1:0-5182 GCA_964194965.1 uncultured Acidimicrobiia bacterium
GATCGTCACGCAAATCTGGACCGGCAACGCTTACCGCAACTTCAACTATCTGATCGCCTGCCCGGAGACCGGCGAGGCGCTGGCGGTGGATCCGCTGGATCACGTTAAGTGCCTGGGTGCGGCCAAGGACGCGGGCTGGGACATCACCCAGGTGCTCAACACCCACGAGCACGGCGACCACATCGGCGGCAATGCCCAGGTGATTGCGGCGACCGGCGCCAAGCTGCTCGCCCACGAGAACGCCAAGGGCAAGATCCCGGACATCGACCGGGGCCTGGCCGCGGGCGACGTGATCCGGGTCGGCAAGACCGTGGAGCTCGAATCCCTCGACACGCCGGGCCACACCATGAGCCACGTCTGCCTGCGCGCGCGCACCGACACGCCGGCGCTGTTCTGCGGCGACACCCTGTTCAACGCCGGCGCCGGCAACTGCCACGGCGGCGGTCATCCGGAGGACCTTTACAACACCTTCGCGAGCCAGCTCGCCGGGCTGCCCGACGAGACCCTGATCTACCCGGGCCACGACTACATCGCCAACAATCTGGAATTCACCCTCGACCGGGAGCCGGACAACGCCCGGGCGCCGGAGCTTTTGAAAGAGGTCGCGGACCAGGACCCGGCCGCGGCGCTGGTCTCGACCCTGGCGCTGGAGAAGGAGATCAACACCTTCTTCCGCCTGCACAGCCCGAGCGTGATCGCGCGCCTGCGCGAGGCCTTCCCGGACCTGCCCGACGCGCCCGACGAGAAGACCGTGTTCCTCAAGCTGCGCGAGCTCCGGAATTCCTGGTAGGCATAACGCGCGCGGGACCCTGAGCGCGGCGGAAAGGCCGCCGAAACTCGCCATAATTCCAAGTATTTAGAACACACGCCCTATGGGCTCTTCGCGGGCGGTCGCGAAGTTTCACGGGGCCTTAACCATGACCTGCGATCCTGGCGCCCTGCTCCGGCTCCGTGAGGGAGGATCGCACTATGGAACGCCGTTCCCGGCGTCGCCGACAGGGGAATTCCTGGGGCCCGCGCATTGCCGCGGCCGGCCTCGCCGCGGCCTTGGGCGCCTGCGCCATCAGCGAACGCGCCGAGACCATCTACATGGACCAGCAACACGCCGCCACGGCGCTGATCGATGCGATCGCGGTCGCCGAGGCCAGCGATCCGGCGCTCGCCGACCGTCTTTACGGCACCGAAAACGACCTCGACGATGCCTGCGCGCCGCTGCGCGAGGCCGGCTACCGGAAAATGTCCGGACAGGAGATGGACGGCGCGCTGGAGCGTGCGATCTGGCACACCATGGACGGCTGCGCGGCCAAGACCCGCGAGGTCGTGAGCCTGTTGTGGCGGGTCGATCCCGATACCGCGGCCTACTTCTTCCCCGACCGGGACGTGGCTTCGGCGCGCGCCGCGAACTAGAGCATTATCCGCAGGGATCGCGCCGGCCCACGCCGCCACCCCGTTTCCAATCCAGCAAGAATAGCGGTATCCTGTTTCGGTCCCCGCCCAGCCAGGAGCCGAAACCGATGCGCGACACGAAGACCGGGCCCGAGAAGGTGGTCAAGGCCGAGGCCGAGTGGATGCGGGAGCTGAGCCCCGAACAGTTCAGCGTGACCCGCCTGAAAGCCACCGAGCGCCCGTTCAGCGGCAAATACAACGACTGCAAGACCCCCGGCACTTACCACTGCGTCTGCTGCGGCCAGGCGCTGTTCGGCTCCGGGTCCAAGTTCGATTCGGGCAGCGGCTGGCCCTCCTTCACCGCGCCGATCGCCGAAGACGCGGTCGCCACCGAGGCCGACGACAGCCTGAGCATGCGCCGCGTCGAGGCGCTCTGCGCGCGCTGCGACGCGCACCTGGGCCACGTCTTCGACGACGGTCCGGCGCCCACGGGCCAGCGCTACTGCATGAACTCGGCCGCCTTGCGGCTCAAGCCCGATCAAGAGCCGGAATAGTCCCGCGGACCTAGGATCGCCACGACCTCCGATCCGGTTCGGCCATGACCCTCGTCGCCCTCGCCCAGACCCTCGGCGGCTTCCTGTTTTTGTTCGCCAGCGGTGAGTTGCTGCTGCGCGGCGCGGTCGGACTGGCGCGCATCTTCGGGCTCTCGCCGCTGCTGATCGGCCTGACCGTGGTCGCCGCGGCGACCTCGATGCCCGAATTGATGGTGACGGTGACCGCCAGTTTGGGCGGCCTGACCGATGTCGGCGTCGGCAATGTGATCGGCTCCAACATCGCTAACATTCTGCTGATCCTGGGCGCGGCCGCGGTGATCCGCCCGATCCCGACCCACCCGCGCGTGGTGCGGCGCGATGCCGGCGCGGTGTTGATCGCGACCGCGCTGTTCATCGGCTTCGGCGTGACCGGACCGCTCGACTGGGTCCATGGCACGGTTATGATCGCGCTGCTCGGCTTCTATCTCTGGTTCAGCTACCGGAACGAGGTCGCCGCGGTCAGCCGCGACCAGACGCCCGGCGCGGAGGCCGACCTGGCCGACCTCGGCTGGACACCGGCCGGCACCGGACTCGCGCTGGGCACCGTGGCCGCCGGCGCCGGCGGCCTGGTCCTGGGCTCGGACCTTTTGGTCGAGGGCGCGGTTACGATCGCGCGCGCGGCCGGCATATCCGAGTCGGTCATCGGCCTGACCTTGATCGCGCTCGGCACCTCGTTGCCGGAGTTGGCCACCGCCGTGATCGCCGCCCGCCACGGCCATACCGCGCTCGCGCTGGGCAACGCGCTCGGCTCCAACATCTTCAACATCCTGTTGGTGCTTGGCGTGCTGGTCCTGATCGCGCCGGTACATCTGGCCGCGGAGGTGCTGCGCTTCGACATCTGGGTCATGGCCGGGGCCACCGTGGCGCTGATCCTGGTCATGTTGAGCGGCTGGCGCATCAGCCGCCTGGAGGGTGGGCTGTTCCTGGCGCTCTACGCCGCCTACATCGGCTTTCAATTCACGCCATAGAGCAACCGGGCCTTGCGCCCTTGTGCGACCGCCCCTGGCTTGGGCAGACTGCCGGCCATGAGCGTCGAGGCGAAACCAGCCCATCCCGACGACTATCCGCGCGCCGCCTTGGTCACCGGGGCCGGACGGCGTATCGGCCGCGCCATCGCGCGCGACTTGGCACGCGCCGGCTGGGCGGTGGCGGTGCACTACCATACCTCCGCCCAAGCGGCCGAGGAGACCGTCGCCGGGATCGAGGCCGAGGGCGGCCGCGCGGTCGCGCTCCAGGCCGAGCTCTCGGACGAAGCGCAGGTCGCGGCGCTGGTCCCGGATGCCGCGGCGGCGCTCGGCCCGCTCGGCTGTTTGATCAACAACGCCTCGGCCTTCGAGAACGACACCATCGAGAACGCCGACCGGGCGAGTTGGGACCGCCACATGGAGCCCAACCTGCGGGCGCCCTTCGTATTGACCCAGGCCTTTGCCCGCGCCCTACCAGAGGCGGCGGGCGGCGCGGTGATCAATCTGCTCGACCAAAGGGTCTGGAACCTGACCCCCTGGTTCCTCAGCTACACCCTGTCCAAGGCCGGGCTCTGGACCTTGACGCAGACGCTCGCCATGGCGCTCGCCCCGCGGGTTCGGGTCAACGGCATCGGCCCGGGCCCGGCACTGCCGAGCCCGCGCCAGACGCCCGAGCAGTTCGCGCGCCAGTGCGCCACGATGCCGCTCGGCCGCGGCACCACGCCGGATGAGATCTGCGCCGCGGTGCAGTTCATCCTTGCGGCCAAGGCCATGACCGGGCAGATGATCGCGCTCGACGGTGGCCAGCATCTGGGCTGGGCCCAACCGCCGGCCGATTACCGGCGCGACGAATGAGCGGCGGCACGAAACGGGGAGTCGACGCTACGACCATGGCAGATAACCAGGGCAACGCCGAACCGGTGTTTACGGCCACGGCACAGCGCATTCTGATGTCCGACCTGACCCTACCGTGCCGCATCGGGGTCACCGAGGCGGAGCGCGCCGAACGTCAGCGCCTGCGCCTCAACCTGCGGCTCGAGATTCGCCCGGACCCGCCACGCGAGGATACGATCACCGAGGTCGTCGATTACGGCCGCCTGTTTGCCCGTATTCGCAACGTCTGCGCGGAGGTTGAGGTTCGTCTTCTCGAGAGCCTGTCCGAGCGCATCGCCCAGGCCTGTTTCCTGGACGATCGGGTCATCGGCGCGCGCGTGCGCATCGAAAAGCTCGACCGCTATCCCGACGTCGGCGGCATCGGCAGCGAATTCGAGTATCGCCGGAACGGCGCGTGAGGATCGTGGCGCCATCGGACCGGGACTCAAAGCTAGCCGCTAAGCCCTTGCCAGACCGGGGTTTCCGATTTGGATCGGCCGCGAAAGTTTTGCACAGGGCGGATCGGCGCCGAGGCGCCCGGCCGAAGAGATCGCAATTTTTCCAAAGATTAACGTTTCTTAACACTTGACTTCTTTTTTTGAATTATAAATCAAATGGTTAGTATTTTTGCCTAAAAATTAAGCGATTCGGAGAAAGGCTTGATTTTCTTGAGGACACTGTGGGCGGAACCAGCCCTGCCCACAGAGTTATCCACACAAATCGTGGATAGATTAACATTTCCGTGATCGCATCGCCGTCCCGTCCTGATTTCCAATCAAATTCCGCCCGACCGTGAGGGCCGATGCCTCGCCCTCTCGGCAAAGGGCCTAGGTAGGTCAGTAAATCTGTCGTATATTCCAGACGGGGAAAATAGGAAGGTTCGAATGCAGAGCGTACTGGCATTTTTGGCATTGCTGTTGCCGCTCACGCTCAGCCCCGGGCCCGCCACCATCGCGCTGGCCGGCCTGGGCATGAATCGCGGCATCGTTCGTTCGATGCCGTTCTTTTCCGGCTTGTTGATTTCCGCTTTCGGCATTGCCGTCGCCAGTGGCATGGGACTGAACGCGGTGTTCCTCGCCTATCCCACGGCCTACCAAATTCTGCGCTATGCAGGTATCTGCTATATCTTCTACCTTGCCTGGAAGTTCCTGCGCGCGCGCCCGTCGATCTCGGATTCGGCCGATGGCGAGTTCCGGGTCCTCGACGGAATGTTGCTGACCGTCCTCAATCCGAAATTTTATTTGGTCGTGACGGTCCTGTTCAGTCAGTTCCTGAAACCCGGGCAGGGTGCGCTCTGGGCCGTCATCTTCGGTCTTACCGCGGTCCTCGCCGTCTCGCAGTTCGTATGGCTGGCCGCGGGCGCCG
>CAXMQD010000589.1:0-8796 GCA_964194965.1 uncultured Acidimicrobiia bacterium
CGGCGGCCGGTTCCGGGTCTCTCGGACGTCGCCGTGGTCCAGGCCGCGCTCGGCAAGGCCCGTGGCCGCGACCGCAAGCCGTTCTGGCCCGGCCCCATCGACGGCGACTACCCGCGCCACCGCAAGGCCCTCGGCCAATCCATCGCGGTGTTTCAGCAGGCCCAGCGCCTGCGCCCCGCCTGCGCCCCTTGGGCAAGATCAACCGCCTGGGCAGCGGCGTCGACCGGCTCGAAAATGCCCTGCCGGCCGGCCACTGTGATGTCACGGACCAGCGAAAAAGGCCCATTGAGATCGTGACCTCTTGGCGCCGGGCAGGAAGGCGGCCGCGGGCGATGCATTCCAGGCGGGATGCCTTGGGCCAGGCGGGATGCCTTGGGCCAGGCGGAATGCCTTGGAAAGCCGTCTTTATGGATCTTTTTCGCCGGCCCCTGGTACTGACACGATCTCGAAGCGCGCGCCCGCCGCTTGCGCGCGCAAGTCCAAGGGCCGGCCGAAGCGCGCCTCGAAATCGGCCAGGGCGGCCGCGGCGGGTCCCCGGAGCGCGGCGCGGGTCCGCGCCCCGGCCAGGAGCGCGATCCTGCGCCCCGGATCGTGCAAGGCGGCGCGCCGGGCCGCGCGCAGGGCTTCGTAGGCAAGAGTCACCGGGTCCTTGGTCCGGCCCAGTCCATCCAGGCGACCCAGGCCACAGGGTTCGGTCAGCAGCTCGTGCAGCGCCGGGCGCGCGCGCCGCAGGGTCATTTCGACCAAACCCGAGCGGCGCATGGCCTGGACCCGGCTCGGCCGCGGGTCGCCGTTCAAGCCGCCTCGCAGGGCCTCGACAACGCGCTTGCGCGCGGCCTCCTCGCGCAGTTCCAAAAAGTCGATGACGATCAGCCCGGAGAGCCCGCGCAATCGAAGCTGCCGCGGGATCTCGGCCGCGGCCTCGAGGTTCACGGCGAGCGCCATGGCGGGCCCGGCGGCGGGCCCGGCGGCGGTCCCGGAGTTGACGTCGATGGCGGTCAGGGTTTGAACCGGCTCGACCAACAGGTGACCGCCCGAAGGCAAGGCGACGCGCGGCTCTAGCAGGGCCTCGATCGCCGCCTCGACCCCGCAGCGTTCGAAGGCGGTCTCGGGATGGAGGTCTAGGGCCAAGCGCGCGACCAACTCCGGGCGCGCGGCCAGCCGGGCCTTGGCGCGGGCAAAACACGCCGGGTCGTCGATGACGATGGCGTCCGGCGGCGGCTCGGCCGCGAGCGCCGCATCGAAGGGGTCTTCGGCCGCGCGCAGCAGGGCCGGCGGAGGCACCTTCTCCGCCGCGGCGCGCAACTCGGCCGGCAGGCGGCAGCCGGTCAGCCGCACGCCCTTCCCCGCTTGCGGCGCCCGGGTCACCCGCACGGCAATGGCGTCGCCCTCCGACAAACCCTTGGGCGCCTCGTTCAGTGGCAGCAGGCCCGGGCGGTCGAGGCCGATATCGACGAAGACGGCGGCCAGGCTCCGATCGCGCGCCGTCATTCGGCCCAGGTAGAGGTTGTCGACCAGCCACGGCCGGTCGTCGCGCAGGACCATGAGGTCGGAGAGTTCGCCATGGTCGAGCCAGGCGGCCCGGGTCTCCCCGGGTTGCGCCGAGATCAGCAGGCGCCGGCTCATGCCGCGCGGCCCGGCACCGCGTAACCCAGTCCCGTCAACAAGGCCAGGGCCTCGACCAACGGCAAGCCGACCACGTTGGGGTAAGAGCCGTTGATCCGTGGGATGAAGGCGGCGGCGCGGCCCTGGATCGCGTAACCGCCGGCCTTGCCCCGCCACTCCTCGCTCGCCACGTAGGCGGCGATCTCGGCGGCGGTCAGGCGCTTGAAGGAGACCGTGGTGGCGACCAGGCGCTCGGCGCGGCGGCCGCCGGGCGCGACGACGACGACCGCGCCGAGCACCCGATGGCGGCGGCCGGACAGGCGCCGCAAGCAGTCGCGCGCGGTGGCGGCGTCCTCCGCCTTGGGCAGGATCCGGCGGCCGAGCGCGACCACGGTGTCGGCGGCCAGCAGAAACGAGTCGGTGTGTTCGGGGGCGACCGCCATGGCCTTTTCGCGGGCCATGCGCCGGGCGTAGTCGGCGGGCAATTCGCGCGGGCGCGGCGCTTCGTCCAGTTCGGCGGGCACGACCGCGTCGGGCACGACCCCGGCCCGGCGCAGCAAGGCCAAACGCCGGGGCGAGGCCGAGGCCAACACCAGCCGCGCGTCACCCCGCACCGGAGTCGGTTCCCGGGGATCGAAAGGCGTCGCGGCGGTCATCGCCGGCGGCCCTCGGTATTATTTGTAACGGAAGGTGATGCGGCCCTTGGTCAGGTCGTAGGGCGTCATCTCGACGTTGACGCGGTCGCCGGCCAGAACCCGGATGCGGTGCTTGCGCATCTTGCCGGCGGTATGGGCCAAGACCTCGTGCTCGTTGTCCAGCTTGACGCGGAACATCGCATTGGGCAGCAGTTCCAGCACCGTGCCCTGAAACTCGATAAGATCCTCTTTCGCCATTGTTCTCCTTCCCCGTTATCCAAATTTATCTATTGTTTTAGTGTGGATGTGGCGCGCGCGCCCGTGAACCGGCAGCGACGCCCCCCAAGCGCCGCGGATCATACAGAAAACCCCTTCTCCGAACAAACCCTTAACCGGCGGGTCCAAATAACCCGGCGGTCATCCGAAACGCCGATCTACACCACCGGCTTCAGATCGAGGGTGAAGCGGGCCTCGATGCGCTTTTTCAGGGTATCGCGAACTTCTCGATAGGCTTGCAGGCGAGTTTCGCGGTTGCCTTCGATGATGGTGGGATCGAGGGTGTTCCAGAACTCGACCTCGCAGGCCATGGTGCGGGTCAATTCGACGGCCTGGTGCTGGGCCTCGGGCGAGAGCGAGACGATCAGGTCGTAGGAGGTGTCCTCCAGGCCTTCGAAATCCTTGCCCCGGTGGTTCGACAGGTCGATGCCGAGCTCGTCCATGACCTCGATCACAAAGGGATCGATCTCATCCGGGCGCACGCCCACTGAATCCACGTAGATGCGGTGGCCGAGCAGGTGCTTGAGCAACCCTTCGGCCATGGGTGAGCGCACCGAATTGCGGGAGCAAGCGAAGAGGACGGCATCGGGCAGGTCGCGCATGCAACGTAATACCAAAGGTCCTTAATAATGACCCATAGAGATCGCGCGGGCGATCCGTCGGCCAAGGGGGCGGGCAGGAGGGGAGCCGCAGGCGATGCGGGGCATCGTCAAGGCTTCCCGACGCCCCCGGCGGATCGCCCGCGCGACCGGAACGGCGGCTTCCCAAGGCTTTCGGGCGGCGTCGCGCGCGGCTCGCGGTGCCCCGCACCGCCACGCCACGCGCTCCTGGCCGAAAGCCTTGGGAAGCCGTCTCTATGGATCATTACTAAGGACCTTTGGTATTAACCCCGGATATGCAGCACGCAGATGAGAGTGAATAGGCGGCGCGCGGTGTCGAAGTCGATTTCGACTTTGCCGTCTAGCCGGTCGCGCAGGATCTCGCAACCCTCGTCGTGGAGGCCGCGCCGGCCCATGTCGATAGCCTCGATCTTGGACGGGCTGGCGGTGCGAATCGCCTCGTAGTAGCTCTCGCAGATCGCAAAGTAGTCTTTGACGATGCGCCGGAGCGGCAGCAGCGGCAGGGTTACCGTGGCCACGGCCTCGTCGGCATCGCTGCGGATATCGAACAGCAGGCGGTTTTCGGCGATCGAGAGGTGCAGATGGTAGGGCCCGGTATCGTCGCCGACCGGGGCGAAGTAGTTTTCTTCGGTCAGGTCGTAGATGGCGACCGCGCGCTCGTGCTCGACGTCCGGGCTGCGCCGCACCACCGTACGCTCGTCGAGGCTGATCTCAACGATCCGCCGCCGATCGCGCTCCTGCTGCCGATTGCTCATGCGGCCACCCCGCGCCCGCGCCCCATTCCGTCACACCGGTATTAATCACCCTGGCGGTCAGCCAGGCGGATTGCAACCGAAAGGGCGTGCGCGCCCAGGCCCTCGGCGCGGGCCAGCACGACCGCCGCCGGACCGACCGCGTTCAGGGCCTCGGGCGAGCAGCCAATCAACGAGCTGCGTTTCATGAAATCGAGCACCGAAAGCCCGGAGGAGAAGCGCGCCGCGCGCCCGGTAGGCAGCACGTGGTTGGGCCCAGCCAGATAGTCGCCCAACGCCTCGGGCGCGTGGCGGCCCAGGAAGATGGCACCGGCGTTGCGCACCCTGGCGGCGAGCGCGTCCGGCTCGGCGACGGCGAGTTCCAGGTGCTCCGGCGCGATGCGGTCGATCAAGGCCGGGGCGGCGGCCAGGTCCGGCAACAGGATGATGGCGCCGTGGGCGCTCCAAGAGGCGCCCGCGATGTCGCGGCGCTCGAGGCCGGCCAGGAGATCGTCCACGGCGCCCGCCACCGCGTCGGCGAATGCGGCGTCGTCGGTCATCAAAATCGACTGGGCCGCACTGTCGTGTTCGGCCTGGGCCAGCAGGTCGGCGGCGATCCAATTGGGGTCGTTGGCGCTGTCGGCGATCACCAGCACCTCCGAGGGACCGGCGATGGAATCGATGCCGACCGCGCCGAAAACCCGCCGTTTGGCGGTGGCGACATAGATATTGCCGGGTCCGACGATCTTGTCGACCGGGCGGATCGTCTCGGTGCCGTAGGCCAGCGCGCCGACCGCCTGGGCGCCGCCGACACGGTAGGCCTCGGTGATCCCGGCCAGGCTTGCGGCCGCCATCACTGCCGGGTCTAGCCCGCCATCCGGGGTCGGCACCACCATGACCCGGCGTTCGACGCCGGCGACCTTGGCCGGCAGCGCGTTCATCAGCACCGAGGACGGATAGGCGGCGGTGCCACCGGGCACGTAGAGGCCGGCGGCGGCGACCGGGGTCCAGCGGTGGCCCAGGCGCAGACCGGCCGCGTCGGTGTAGTTCTGGTCCTCGGGCAACTGGCGCCGGTGGTAGGCCTCGATGCGGCCGGCGGCGAATTCCAGCGCCGCCACGACCTCGGGCGGACAGCGCGCCGCCGCCGCGGCGGTCTCGGCCTCGGTAATGCGCAGAGTCTCCGGCGTCAGGCGGATACGATCGAAGCGTTCGGTGAAATCGATCAAGGCCGCATCGCCGCGTTCGCGCAAATCGGCCAGAATTTCGTCGACGACCCGGGTGACGTCGGTTTCGGTGTCGCGCTTGACCGCGAGGAAGGTCTCGAAGGCGGCCTCGAAGCCGCGCGCGCGCGCGTCTAGCCTATGCGGCATCGGCGGCCTCCCGGAATCCCTCGATCCAGCGGTTGAGCTCCGCCGGGCGGGTCTTGAGCGCGGCCCGATTGACGATCAGGCGCGAGGTCACCTGGGCGATGGTCTCGACCTCGACCAGATCGTTGGCGGCGAGGGTCGCCCCGGTCGAGACCAGATCGACGATGCGCCGGCACAGCCCGAGGCCGGGCGCCAGCTCCATGGCGCCGCTCAGCTTGATGCACTCGGCCTGAACCCCGCGCGCGGCAAAGTGGGCGCGGGTGATACCCGGATATTTGGTGGCGATGCGGATGTGGCTCCAGCGCGCCGGGTCGTCGCTCTCCACCAGGTCCCGGGGTTCGGCGACGGCGAGCCGGCAATGGCCGATGCCGAGATCGACCGGGGCGTAAAGTTCGGGATAGTCGAACTCCATCAGTACGTCATTACCCACGACCCCGAGATGCGCCGCGCCGAAGGCAACGAAGGTCGCGACGTCGAAGCTTCGAACCCGGATGATCTCCAGCCCGGGGTGGTTGGTGGCGAAGCGCAGTTGGCGCGCGCTCTGGTCCGCGAAGGCCGCTTCCGGCTCGATCCCGGCGCGGCCCAGCAGCGGGCTCAACTCCCGCAGAATCCGGCCTTTGGGCAGAGCCAGTACCAGGGCTTCGTTGGCGCGCGCAGCGGTCATGTCATCTGGGTTCGGATCCGGCATGCCGATGACCTCAAATGGACTCTGAATCCGGTTCGGCCTCGGCGTGATTCGGGCGCCAGTGGGTCGGCCAAGGCTCGCCCAGGTCTTCGAGGTGGCAGCGGAGGTCGCGCACTTCGAGCCGGATCGCGCCGCCACCCGCGAACACGAGACGCACCGCGCCAGGCGCCACTTCGCCAGGCTCCAATTCGCCAGGCTCTAACTCGATGGTGAGCAGGTTGAGAATCTGGTCTTTCTCGCGCGGATCCAGGCCGCGAAAGCCGACGTTGCGGACCCGGTCGAAGGTGACCGCACAGTTGACGCGGTAGTTTATCGGCCCGCCCTCGGCTTCCTCGAAGCGGGCGTCGGTGCCCGCTTCCGTACTCGCCTCGACGGGCTCGGGCACGGGCACGGGCGCCGCTTGCGCACCGCATTCCCACATGAAGCGGTTGGCGACCATCACGAAACGCTTCTCGGCCTTCAGGTAGGCGACGTCGGCGAGCGGCACCAGGGCGTCCTGCAGGCAGGCCGCCAGAGCCCGCAGGTCCTCGGCGTCGTGGGCCCTGAGCTTGAGCGGCGCCGTGCCCGGCACGCCGCCGGCTCGCCCGTCCCCGGTCACGTGATGCGCTCGATGTCGGCGCCGCAGGCGGCCAGCTTGTCTTCGATCCGCTCGTAGCCGCGATCCAGGTGATAGACCCGGTTGATCACCGTCTCGCCCTCGGCCGCGAGCCCGGCGAGCACCAGGCTGACGCTGGCCCTGAGGTCGGTCGCCATGACCTCGGCGCCGGTCAGGCCGGGCCCGCCGCGCACCATGGCGGAGGCGCCGTGCACGTTGATATTGGCGCCCATGCGGGCGAGCTCGGGCACGTGCATGAAACGGTTCTCGAAGATCGTCTCGGTGATCATCGACGCACCCTCGGATACCGACACCAGCGCCATCATCTGGGCCTGCAGGTCGGTCGGGAAACCCGGGAACGGCTCGGTCATCACATCGACGCCCTGGAGCGGGCCGTTGGCGCGCTTGACGTGGAGCCCGCGGTTGGTCTGGGTAACCGCGATTCCGGCGGCGCCCAGCACCTCGATGACCGCGCTCAAGTGCTCGGCGCGCGCGCCGATGAGGTCGAGTTCGCCATCGGTGATCGCCGCCGCCATGGCGTAGGTGCCGGTCTCGATGCGATCCGGAATGACCCGGTGCTCCGCGCCGCCCAGGCGCTCGACCCCCTGGATGACCAGGGTGTCGCTGCCGATGCCCTCGATTTGCGCGCCCATGCTAAGCAGGCATTCGGCGAGGTCCGAGATTTCGGGCTCGCGCGCGGCGTTGACCAGCCGCGTCTCGCCCTTGGCCAGCGTGGCCGCCATCAAGAGGTTCTCGGTCGCGCCGACCGAAACCGCCGGGAATACGATCTCGGCGCCCCGCAGCCGGCTGGGCGCGCGGGCGTGGACGTAGCCGTCGCGCAGCGCGATCTCGGCGCCGAGCAGTTCCAGGCCCTTGAGGTGTACGTCGACGGGGCGCGTGCCGATGGCGCAGCCGCCGGGCAGCGAGACCTCGGCCTGGCCGGCGCGGGCCAGGAGCGGGCCGAGCACCAGGACGCTGGCGCGCATCTTGCGCACCAGGTCGTAGGGCGCCCGGGTGTTGGATATCTCGCCCGCGGTCAGCTCCAGCACCCTGCCGCTCCCTGGGGCGCTCCCTGGGGCGCTCCTTGGGGCGCTCCCTGGGCCGCTCCCGGGGGCGCCCGGTGCGGCGCCGTTCATGCGAACGTCGACGCCGAGCTGGACCAGCAGGTTGGCGAGCGTGGTGATGTCGGCCAAATGCGGCAGGTTGGACAGGCTGAGCGTCTCCGCGCTCAGCAGGCTAGCCGCCATCAGCGGCAGCGCCGCGTTCTTGGCGCCGCTGATCGTGATCTCGCCCTTGAGCGGCCTGCCGCCGCGAATTCGAATCCGGTCCATGTCTCTCTCTTGCCGTCACGCCGGCCGGCGGTTCGCGGGAAGTTCCGCGGGTTCTACTGTAAGCGCGGGGCCGCCTCAAGCCTCGCCGCTACCGGCCTCGCCGTTCCCCGGGTCACCGGAGCCGGCGGCCGCGCGGCCGCGCGCCCGGCCGCGCGATTGGGCCTTGCGCTTGCGCAGGTTGTCGCGCAGCGCCTCGGCCAGGCGCGCCTCGCGTTCCGCGCGCGTGGCCTGGCCCGCTTTGGAGCGCTTGGGCGGGATACGGGGCCGTTCGGTCATGGCGCCGGAGACTGCGCGGGGAATGCGGCAAGGTCAAGGCGGGCAGCGCGGCATCCCGCCTCGCCCACCCGCTCCCGGCCACACCGCCAAGACCGCCCCTGGGACCGCCCCTGGGACCGCCCCTGGGACCGCCCCTGGGACCGCTCCCGAGACTATCCAAGCGGGGCCTTGCCATGAATCGGGGCCGGTGGCATGTTGCGCCCGCATTCGCCCCAATTTCGCCGCCGTAGCTCAGGGGTAGAGCGCGCCCTTGGTAAGGGCCGAGTGGGGTTGTGAGATTTGTTAGTTTATAGGAACTTAGCGGTTCTCGCGAGGCTCGGGGGAGCGAGCGGGGGAGCCGCGAAACGAAGGAGATAAGCCGCCGTAGCTCAGGGGTAGAGCGCGCCCTTGGTAAACCATTGCCTCCCCTCGCGGAAACGCGGGGGTGCAAACCGCTCAAAGTCGGGGAAACCTAAAGCCGCGAGGCCAAGGCGATCCCGAGCCAAGCCCAAATATGGGAAGGTGTAGAGACCAGACGGGCGGGGCCTACGTCGCCAACCAGCGATATGGTCAAGGGATGGTCCAGACCACAAACTCGAGAGGGGCCGCGAAAGCGGTAGCTGGTATGAAGGGCGAGGCCGTAAGTTCGATTCTTACCGGCGGCACCATTTTCACCCCAAAAAGAAAACCCCCGCC